>JABBAY010000206.1 GCA_018607725.1 K189A clade bacterium | reverse complement strand
GGCCGATGTGCTTGTCCTTGATCAAACTCGAGAGAATCCGAACAAAGGCCATCGTGGTTGAAATCTCACGCTTACCGGTACCCTTCGTCACCGCCTCAAGCGAATCCAAACCGGGCACTTCCAATGCGTCGAATTCTGGGTTGCGGCTCGGCAAGGGGCCACCAAGGGCCTCTCGACGACCGCGAAGATAGCGCATTTCAGCACTGTCAGCGGGCGGTCGATAGTAGGGAACCTTCGCCAACTCAGAGTCGGGCAAGGGAATATCAAAGCGATCTCTAAATTTTTTCAGCGCTTCAATATCCAATTTCTTGACCGAATGTGAAATATTTTGCGCTTCACCGGCGAGGCCTAAGCCGTAACCCTTAACCGTCTTGGCAAGAATCACCGTGGGCTGGCCCTTGTGTTTGGTGGCAGCCGCGTAAGCCGCGAACACCTTATAGGGATCATGGCCACCACGATTCAGGCGATAGATATCTTCATCGGTCATATCTTCGACCATTTTCAGCAACTCGGGGTATTTACCGAAAAAATGCTCGCGGGTATAAGCACCGTCGTGGCTCTTATAATTTTGGTACTCGCCATCCACAGCCTCGTCCATTCGCTGCTGCAGCAAGCCCGACTTATCTTTTTTCAACAGCTGATCCCAGAGACGTCCCCATACCACCTTAATAACGTTCCAGCCGGCGCCGCGAAAAACCCCTTCGAGCTCCTGAATAATTTTGCCATTGCCACGCACTGGGCCATCAAGGCGCTGAAGATTACAATTGATCACAAAGATCAAATTGTCGAGATTTTCCCGGCCCGCCAGCGCAATAGCGCCTTGTGATTCTGGTTCGTCCATCTCGCCATCGCCAATAAAACACCAGACCTTGCGATCACCCGCATCAGACAAACCCCGTTGGCTCAGGTATTTCATAACATGTGCTTGATAGATCGCCTGTAACGGCCCCAAGCCCATGGAGACTGTGGGAAATTGCCAATACTCCGGCATCAACCAAGGATGCGGGTACGACGACAAGCCATCGCCATCGACCTCCTGGCGAAACTTATCCAGCTGCTCCTCATTTAAGCGACCTTCAAGGTATGATCTGGCATAGATACCTGGCGCACTGTGACCCTGAATATACAACAGGTCACCCTTATGGTCTGCATTTCTGGCACGGAAAAAATAGTTAAAACCCACATCGTACAGCGTTGCGCTCGATTGAAAACTGGAGATGTGACCGCCTAAGGTGCTGTCATCCAAGTTGGCTCGCATCACCATCGCCATCGCATTCCAACGAATGAGTGAGCGAATGCCTCGCTCCATAAACAAGTCGCCCGGCATGCGCGCTTCGTTAGCAACGGGAATGGTATTACGATAGGGGGTATTGATGGCGTAGGGCAACTGACCGCCGGTTTCGGTAATTTTGCTCGACAAGCGCTGCAATAAATATTGGGCTCGATCAGCACCTTGGGTCTCGAGAACAGAAAGAATCGCTTCAACCCATTCCTGAGTTTCTAACGGGTCTTCGTCGTTCAATATTGTGTCCATGGCCATGATTTTCTCCTGACGCTGACAATGATGCCAATCAATATCAGCTATTTATCAAAACACCTTACAGGTAGTCCAACGCCAACTGAACCGCTAATTCCCTGCGATGCCGCTACAGATCAACTCGACGCCGTCTAACATGCGCAAACTGGGGCGAGAAATGACGTTTGGATCGATGGCAATCAATCGCGCGTCAGCTAACATCGATGACCAACGACTGACCCAAGTACCGTCTCTATCACCTGGCAGGCGGGTATAAAATATGACGGCTGGGTTAGCACTGAGCACCGATTCTTGGCTCACCAGCGGAACCTGGGTCGAGACTTCAGCAAATATATTCGCGCCCCCGCACAAAGACAACGCCTGGCCGATCAGATGAGTACGATTGACCGTAAACAGGTTTTCGTCTGAGATTTGAAAGAACACACGGGTTCTATCTGGCCTTTGGCGCAACTCCGCCAATCGGGTCAAAAACCGATCTGCAAGTTCGCCACCGCGGTGTTCCTGACCAACAAGACGGCCTATTTTTCGAGCAGAGACAGCAATCGACGCCAGGCTTGGGGCTTCATTAATATAGATCGGGTAACCCAGCCCCCTGAGCTTTTGCAATGCGCGATTAGCGCCCCCGGTTTGCCAAGCGATAATAAGATCTGGCGCCAGCTCCACCACGGCTTCCACATTCACGGAAAAGGCATCGCCGACTCTCGGGATCCGCTGGGCCCGAGCAGGAAAATCAGCGTGGCTGACGGTACCCACAATTAAATCACCAGCGCCCAACTCAAACAGCATCTCAGTCAGGTGCGGCGACAGGCTGACGATGCGTTGAGCAGGACGCGATAAATGAACCCAGAGGCCCGCATCATCCTCAACGTTGATCTGCGCCTCAGCCGCCTCTGTAGCGGGCATCCACAATATCAAAGCGGTAGCTAAAACCAGGCCAAGCCCTGCTATGAAATATTTTGAACCGTTAGTTACCAACCCACAATCGCCAAAATAGCGGCCAGACCCAGCCAGCCGAACAGCGTGCG
>JABBAY010000056.1 GCA_018607725.1 K189A clade bacterium | reverse complement strand
ATGATGAGGCGATGGCGGCGGAGATTCTTAGAATTTGGGATGCGCCGATTGCAGATTCTTTGCCGCGAACATAGGCGCCTCACCAGTCATTCAAATGATTTGATGAGCGTGACATTATAGATAAATCAGAATAGATAAATCAGAAAAGCCGGGGCCAAACCCGGGCAAACTGTATAGACAACGCAATGACGCTTTTACCCGACTGGAACACAAGGACATGAGTGAATCCAAAGCGAAACTGACGGAAGCTCCAGCGACTGCGCCGAGCGATGACGGAACAAGATCATCGGGTGGAATCTCCGGGGTTCTCGGCGTTCTACTGGCACTGATCGCCATAGGTATGGCGAGTTATTCCATTTACCGAATGCTACAGCCGCAGCCAGCGCCTGTTATGGGTCAGTCTGTACAACAACTAATCCAAGGCCAGGCAGCACAGCAACAGCAGATTGAAGCGCTGGGGCAAGAATTACAGGGTCTGACGACAGTCATGAATGACCAGCAACTTGGCGCGGCCGCGGCCGCAGAAAATGCCAACAAGACCCGGGCGCAGCTGCGTGAAGAAATGTTGGCGCTGGTAGGCACTACCAGCCAAGACTGGTTAATGGCTGAAGTTGAATATCTGTTACGTCTGGCTAACCAGCGCGTGCTGATGGAGCGGGATCCGCAGGGCGCGATCGCGTTGCTGCGGGCTGCTGATGACATTGTTCGAGACGCCCGGGGGACGACGGGATTTAATTTACGGGAAGCCATTGCCTTAGATCTCGGTCAATTGGAAGCTGTCGCCCGAGTGGATGTCGATGGCGTGTATCTGCAACTGTCGGTCCTGGCTCGCCAAGTGGATCAGCTGAGGCAGAAGAAAAGCCATTTCGAGGTGTCGGCGCCGGTGCCTGTAGTACCAACAATAACGACACTGGCTTGGACCGAACGGCTCTGGTTGAGGGTCGAAGATGCTGGTCGCCGTCTGGCGAGCCTGGTGGACTACCGTCGAGGGGTGACGGCAGTCACGCCGATATTGCCTCCCAAAGAAGAGTATTACTTGCGCCAGAATCTGGTGTTGAAATTTCAGCTAGCTGAACTGGCGCTGCTGCGTGGTGATCAGGCAATTTATAGTAACGCGCTTGCCGAGGCCGGTCAGTGGATCAAGCAATATTTTGATCTCGACAATACCCAGACTCAAGTGGTCCAAGCGGGCATTGAAAAATTACAGCGCATCGACATTGCCGGGCAGATGCCAGATATTTCTGGTTCCTTGGAGGTGGCGCGGCAGCTGATGGCCAAATTCAGCCAACGTCCCAGCCGAAATAGTGACCCGATCGGTTTGCCGAAGACACCGATCGATCCAGTCGGTACCTCGCAATGAAACGGTCTCTGATCGTCTTATTGGTGTTGATTGTGGCGGCGGGTTGGCTGGGCACCTTGATCGCTGAAGACCCGGGGTATGTGTTGATCGCTTATGGCGACCACAGCGTGCAAACAGGGCTTTGGGTTTTTTTGGCGTTGTTATTGACGTTAGTGACTCTGGGCTACTATGTGATTGGCGGCATAAAATGGCTGCTTGGGACTGGGAGCGTTGTGCAACGCTGGCGTGCCGGCTTGAAACACACCAAATCAATCCAGTTAACGGCTAAAGGCACGGTGTTGTTGCAGCAAGGTGCCTGGGATCGCGCCGAAAAATTTCTCGTGGCCGGCGCGGTCCATAGTCCAACACCGAGTCAGAATTACATCGCTGCAGCGAAAGCAGCAGATGCCCAAAACCATCTTGAAGATCGAGAGCGCTATTTTCGCCTAGCGTTGGAAGCTAACCCCAAGGCTGAAGGTGCGGTTGCGCTGGCCCAGGCCGAGACCCACCTGGCCCGTGGTGAGTGGCGTAAGACGCTGGCCAATCTGGAGCAGGCGGATCAAAATAAAATCACGCTGGGGCTGCGCAAGCAGGCTCTGTTGCAACTTCGAGACTGGCAGAGCCTAGCTGATATCATGCCGGAATTGCGTAAACATGCTGACGATGAAGCAAGTCAGCTAATGTTTGAAAAGCAAGTGGCGCGGCAACGTTTAGCGTCACCGAACAATACGGATGAAAGTCTGGAAATTATCTACAACAGATTGCCAGAGGCGCTTCGTCGGGACCCGGAAATCGTCTTGGATTATTGTCAGTATGTGCGAGACGACAAGCAAACCGAAGCAGTGATTAGGACAACGATTAAACACCAGTGGGATGATCAATTGGTGTTGATTTATGGCCAGTCTGCTAAAGACATGTTAGCTAAACGCATTAAAACAGCCGAAGGTTGGCAAAAAGATCATCCGGATAACTGGGCCCTTAATGCCTGTCTGGGCCAGCTTTATGACGCTAACGGGGAGAAGGATCGAGCCAAAGTTGCGTATAATAAGAGTCTGCAAATGCATCCGTCAGTTCTGGCGCACGAGCGATTAGCCAAGTTGCTGGCGTTCGATGGCGAATATGCCAAAAGTAGTGAGCATCTACGCCAGGCGCTAAAACTCACCCAATCAAGTCACCAGCCCGGTCAACGCCGTCACAAATAATTGCCGTACCAAGGGTTTAGGTTTGTTTGCTGGGCGTCCCCAACT
>JABBAY010000236.1 GCA_018607725.1 K189A clade bacterium | reverse complement strand
CACGCCAGCAGCGTCCTGCGCAGTCAATGCCTCAGTGGAAAATTCAAACGCTGATCTGGGTCTTAGCGGTGTAGGCGGGCGTACCGATAACCTGCAACTTGCTCCCTGGTATGGTGATGATGGTACCAACCCTGATCTAGATGTTCAGAACGGTCCTAACACCCGTGGCAGTGATCTGTTGTATCACACGCAGACCAAACGTGAAGCCTTCGCGGCGTATAGCCAAGCAGTGTGGGATATCAATGATAAGTTCACGCTGACAGCCGGTATACGTTATGCCTATGACGAGATAACAGCCGAGGAAAACCTGTTCCGTTATACTGAAGTGGGTACTACCTATATCGCTGCTGCCGGCGGCGACGTGCCATTTTTCACTGATGGTTCTGGCGCTCTAACACTGCCAGCGATTCTTGGAGCCCCGACTTTGTCTCTGTATGAATATAACGTCGCGAACGGTGGTTTTCAGACGGGTGACGCCACCACTTGCTCTGTAGGTGTCAACGCTGACGGTGTCTGTGTCGATGCGAATCAGCAGCCTATTGCGAATGAGCACGCGGTTAACGGTGGTATTCCAATGGCCGTCAGCGTCTATCGTCCATTCTACCGCAAGGATAAGAAGACAACCGGCCGTATTAACCTCGACTGGAATCTGAATGATGCATCAATGATGTACTTCTCGGTGACTTCTGGTTATCGCTCAGGTGGATATAACTTGGTATTTTTCAGCACAACGCCAACTTATGATCCTGAAGAGTTGACTGCCTATGAAATTGGCTACAAAGGTCAGTTCGCTGACGATACTATCCAGGTGAACGCTTCGACCTATTTCTACGACTACACAACGATTCATACGGTTGCGACCGAAGTGTCCAGTATTGGTGGTCTGAGTACTTCGGTATTGGAAGCACCTGGCGCAGAAATTTATGGTCTTGAAGGCGAGTTGCTGTGGTTGGCAACGGATAACCTGACACTGGGTGGTAACTTCAGCTATACCCCAAGCGAGTACACTGAAGACTTGTTCACTAAGGACACTGCTGGTTTTGATAAGCCAGATAGCTTGTTCCCTGGTGCAAACCAGCAGGTAAACATCAACGGTAACCAGTTACTCCAGGTTCCTGAAGTTAAGTACACAGGCTATGCCACTTACCGCATCCCCGTGGAAAGCGGTAACATCGATCTCTTCGGTGTTTACAGCTGGACTGATGAGGTGTACTACTCACCTTTCCAGAGTGAAGCTGAAAAGACTCAAGCCTATGGTCGAACTGACGTGCGTGCCAGCTGGACTTCAAATGATGGCGCCTGGATCGTTTCAGGTTTTGTTAACAACGTCTTTAACGATGTGGCCATACTGCAGATCCTGCGGAATGACGAGTCCGAGTTCTTCCGTCAGTCAGCGGGTGTGACTTCACCCCGTCTGTATGGCATTGAATTGACTTTCCAGTCAGCAAAGCTCTGATCCAAGAGCCATTGCTGAAACCTGAGGTGTAAACATCAAGGGTTTTGGAAAGCGGAATAAAAAGAAGGCGGCCCTAGGGTCGCCTTTTTTTATGCCCTGGGTGTGTACTCTGTCTGAATGGGTTAGTCTGGAGGTCAAATAGGAGGAGGCCATCATGCAAATCGGGATCAACGGTACAGGACTGGTGCAAGGCGCGTCGATTGAGGCGATCACCCAACATGCGCAAACCGCCAATGCTGATGGCTTCGCGAGCTACTGGCTGGCAGAACACCCAACGGGTGGACTGGATGCGCTAATGGTGCTGACGGTGGTGGGTTTGAGTGTGCCGCGGATCGAGCTCGGTACGGCCATTGTGCCGACTTTTCCGCGCCATCCCATGGTTATGGCAGGCCAGACCCATACAGCCCTCAACGCTATCGGACCGCGCCTAACCCTGGGTATTGGTTTGTCGCACGCGCCGATGTTGGCGCAGTTGGGCATACCCTTTGATAAGCCCATTCGCCATCTGCGGGAATATCTGAGTATTCTGGTGCCTTTGTTGAACCAGGGCCGCGTGGACTTCAAGGGCGAGATGCTGTCCTGTGAGGCCGTCACTTTCTTCAAGCCCGAAGCGGTGACACCCGTTGTGGTGGCGGCACTGGGTCCGCAGGCGCTGAAAGTTGCAGGGACCTTGGCCGATGGTACAACCTTAGCGTGGGTGGGACCCAAGACGGTGAGAGAGCATATCAAGCCACGATTGTCGGAAGCGGCGGCTGCTGCCGGAAAAGCCGCGCCCCGTATTATCGCGACTCTGCCGGTTTGCGTGACCAATGACGAGGCGGGTATTCGAGCAAGGATTGGCCGTAATCTTGCCATGTATGGCGAGTTACCGTCCTATAAAGCCATGTTTGAAAGAGAAGGTATCGAGGGTCCCGGACAGTTAGCGATAGTGGGTAATGAGGACCAAGTACGCGCCGCCATAGAAGAGATGCGTGAGGCGGGCGTCACAGATTTTGCCGCGTCAGAATTCACCACCAACGATGATGAACGGCAACGGACTCGCGCACTGTTGAAGCAGCTACTGGTTTGAAACAGCGCCGGCAACAACCCTTTACATAACGTTTGAGTCGCCTCGTTAGAGGCTGTCCAGGGTGAGTAGCAGCGCGTCGGTATATTCAGTGGTGCTGGCGTGGCCGCCGAGATCCGGTGTCAGGTACTTGCCCTCGCCAATAACGATGCGAACTGCTTTGCGGATTTTTTCCGCTGCTGCATTCAGATGCAGATAATCCAGCATCATCGCTGCACCTAACAACAGGGCTGTGGGGTTGGCAATATTTTTGCCGGCGATATCCGGTGCACTGCCATGTACGGCCTCAAAGATGCCCATATTTTCGCCAATATTGGCACCCGGTGCGAGACCCAAACCGCCTACCAAGCCAGCACACAGGTCTGACAATATATCGCCGAACAGGTTGGTGGTCACGATGACATCAAATCGGTGAGGGTTCATCACTAACTGCATGGCACAGTTGTCGACGATCATTTCCTCGCACTCAATGTCAGAGTATTCTTGCGCGACTTCGCGAGCGACATTCAGGAACAGGCCGGAAGTTGATTTCATGATATTAGCCTTGTGCACAACCGTCACCTTGCGCCGCTTCAAGCGTCGGGCAAGCTCGAAGGCGTGACGCAGAATTCGCAGGCAGCCTTTGCGGGTGACGACGCTGCGCAGTTCTGCCCGTTCGCCGTCTTCGCTGAGGGTATGACCGATACCGGAATACAGGCCTTCCATATTCTCACGGACGATCAAAATATCGATATTCGAATACCGGGTCGTTGCGCCGGGAATGGACAGGGTGGGTCTGACATTGGCAAACAGATTGAAATGTTGGCGCAGCGAGACGTTAACGGAGGTAAAACCCTTGCCAATCGGCGTGGTGATCGGGCCCTTGAGCGTCGCGGCACTGTGTTCGATTTTTTCTAGGGTCTCCTCCGGTATCAGGTCTAGGCCTTGCTGCATGGCTGGCCCGCCGGCTAATGCTTCATCGAACACCAGGCCAACGTTGAGTTTCTTCAGGACCTTCAGCGTCGCGTCCATGATCTCCGGGCCAATGCCGTCGCCGGGAATAACGGTAATATGTAGATCAGACATGGTCATCCGTGGGTAGATTGTTTTTCGACATGATACCAGTAGTGGTGAGACGATGCGCTCTATGTTAGGTTTTACGCCATTAATTCCGCTGACATGAGTACCTCGAGATGAAAACACAAGCTGCTGTGGCCTTTGCGGCCGGTCAACCCCTGGAAATCGTCGAAGTTGATCTGGATGGCCCGCGTACCGGCGAAGTATTGGTGCAGATGAAAGCCAGCGGCGTCTGTCATACGGACGCGTTCACCCTGTCTGGTGATGATCCTGAGGGGGCGTTCCCGGCGATTCTGGGTCATGAGGGTGCAGGTATCGTGGTGGAGGTGGGCCCTGGCGTCAAACATCTGCGTCCCGGTGATCATGTGATCCCGCTGTATACCCCGGAATGCCGAGAGTGTGATTTCTGTCTGCACCCGAAGACCAATCTGTGCCAGGCGATTCGGGAGACTCAAGGGCGCGGTGTGATGCCTGACGGTACCAGTCGGTTCACGTTTGAGGGCAAGCCGATTCTGCACTATATGGGTTGTTCGACCTTCTCGAACTATTCGGTGTTGCCTGAGATTGCACTGGCTAAAATTCGACCGGATGCGCCTTTCGATAAGGTGTGTTATATCGGTTGCGGTGTCACCACGGGTATCGGTGCTGTGGCCTTCACCATGAAGGTGGAAGCGGGTTCCACCGTCGCGGTATTCGGTCTTGGCGGTATCGGCTTGAATGTGATCCAGGGCGCTAAGCTGGTGGGGGCAACGCGTATTATCGGCGTGGATATCAACCCGGCAAAAGTCGCCTTGGCAACCCAGTTCGGCATGACCGATTTCGTTAACCCGAAAGACCATAAGGATGTCACCGCCGCCCTGATCGATATGACCAATGGTGGTGTGGACTACAGCTTCGAATGTATCGGCAACGTCAAGACCATGCGCCAGGCGCTGGAATGCACCCACAAGGGTTGGGGTCAGAGTTGCATCATTGGCGTTGCCGGCGCCGGCCAGGAAATCTCAACCCGGCCATTTCAGCTGGTGACCGGCCGGTCATGGCGTGGCACCGCCTTTGGCGGCGCCAGAGGTCGCACCGATGTGCCGAAGATCGTTGACTGGTATATGGATAAGAAGATCAATATCGATGACCTGATCACGCACACCATGCCCCTGAGTGATATTAATCGCGCCTTTGATCTGATGCATTCCGGCGAAAGCATTCGCTCTGTCGTACTCTATGATTAACTGCCCGTCTTTCGCCACAGGCGAAAATGGCTAGGCCTGCAGGTTTTTCGCGCAGCGAAACACTTGCAGGCGCCCCTGAAGACTACGCTGCATCCCAACAGCGAGTAACACTCCACCCCGCCTTCAACCAATCGCCTTAGCCGCGATCAACGCCTCAATCTCGCCAGCAGAAAAACCCAGTTCCAACAATATCTCGGTGCTGTGCTCTCCTACAGCCGGTCCAGCATGATGGAAGCTTTGGGGGGCAGGGCAGGCCGATAGATTGATCGGCGAGCGCACCAGGCTGATGTCTCCCAAGTCAGGGTGTGGCGCGCTGCGAGTCATCTGCAGATATTGGGCCTGGGGATCTTCGAACGCCTCAGCAATAGTATAGATAGGCCCGCAGGGGACGCCGACAGTATTTAACCGTTCCACTAGGTCTGCAGTCGTAAAGCCGCGAGTGATCTGATTGACGTCTATATTGAGCTGCGCACGATGCTTGACCCGATCGCCGCCCAGTTGGTATTCAGGTTTATCCAACAGGGCTTTCGCCTCCAGGGCCTGACAGAAATTGACCCACATTTTGCCGGTGCTGGCGGCCAAATTCACCTGCCCGTCTGCCGATTCAAAAACACCCATAGGGACCTGGGTGGGATGAAAATTACCCTGTTGTTCCGCAACCTCGCCGGACATGGTGTAGCGGGCCCCCTGGAAATCAATTTTGCTGAGCATGGCTTCCAGCAGCGAAGTGTGCACCCACTGACCTTCGCCAGTTTTATCCCTATGAATCAGCGCTAATAGAATACCCTGACCAAGAAACATGCCGGCGCTGGTATCTGAGATCGCGATACCGACCCGCATGGGCCCTTGGCCCGGCTCACCAGTGATGGACATGAGACCGCTGGTGCCCTGGATGATCTGATCGACTCCGGCGCGTTTTCCATAGGGGCCATCTTGGCCAAAGCCTGAAATGCTGGCGAGAATAATCCGCGGGTTAATGGCCTTCAGGTCCTCGTAGGCGCAGCCCAATCGGGTTTTGACCTCCGAGCGAAAATTTTCTGCGACGACATCGGCCTTTGCCACGAGTTGGCGGAACAAAGTCTGGCCTGCTGGGCTTTTCAAATCAATGGCCAGACCGCGTTTGTTGCGATGTAAGTTCTGATTGTCAGGGCCATTGGCAAGGCCGGTCACCGAACCGCCAGAAGTATCCTTGCCGGCTGGCGGCTCAATACGAATCACGTTCGCACCCCAGTCAGCCAGTAGGCGTACGGCAGTGGGGCCCGCTCTGGCAATGGTCAGATCCAGCACCGTGATATGGGAGAGTGGCAGGTTGGGCATGGGGTTTCTCCAGTCTGGTGATTGATGTCTGTTAGGTGACGCGTGGATGTTGGTGGGGCTGTTTCTCGTCTTATCGCGTCGCGATAAACTTGCCGGCATTCATGTCTTGCGCCTTTGGCGCAAAACCACGAAACACCTGCCAGCCAACCTGTTTTCGCCTATGGCGAAATACAGGTTGTTAGTCTACAGCGCGCATGAAATCCATTTTTTGCAGGTCATCATCGGGCGCGGCGATCTCGGTAATGCGTTCATCCACGTCGTCATATTCCAGGCGTAGGGCTCGAGTCATGGTCGCGTGCATCTCGTAGGTGCAGGTAATGTACGTCAGCTCCAGAATCGCCTCGTCAGACAGGTGGGCTTTGAGTACCTCGAAGGTGCCGTCAGCAACCCGACCGCCCGATAATACCAGGTCGTCGGTATAGGCTAGCACCGCGCGCTCCAACGGACTGAACAGATCAGTGCTCTGCCAGTAGGGTATCGCGCTGATTTGCGCTTCGCTGTAGCCCACCGCACGCAATGACTTGCAGTGTTGAGAGAACACGAACTGACTACCACGACTGTAGCCGGCGCGGGCTTGGCCCAATTCGCGCAATTTAGGACTGATCAGACGTTTTTTGCTGCGGTAGAACTGAAAGCCAGCGACGGCGTGAGCGAAGCACTCAGGGACTAGGGCGAACACGGTCCACCAGTTACCCGGCGTGCCTGTGGCAGTGCCGGGTTCGGCGACGGGGTCGCGATCGCCGAACAAGGCGTTATAGTAGGGTAGTACCGTGGCATCGGCGTCGGCGCGGGATACTTGTCTGAGTCTGGGCATGGGTTTACTCCGATAATTTAGTCACATCAATAATTTGTCGGCGAAGCCCGTTGGGCTCCAGATCTCAATGTACTGCTGCCGGCCATGTAATGGTAGTATTCCACCAAAGTCTTATGGGTAAATCGATGCTGAAACAACTGATGAATGACACAGACTACCTGGTATTGCCCGGCGTCTATGATGGTCTTTCGGCCCTGATTGCGAGCCAGGCAGGCTTTAAGGCGCTGTATATGACGGGCTTTGGCGTTGCCGCCAGCCTCTTGGGCAAACCCGATATCGGCCTGGTGACGGCAACGGAAATGGTGGAACGAGCGGCTCAGATCGTCGCGGCTGCCGGTGCTGTGCCCGTGATTGCCGATGGTGACAATGGCTATGGCGGTGAGCTGAACGTAATGCGCCTGGTACAAGCCTATGAGCGTGCTGGTGTGGCCGCAATCCAGCTTGAAGACCAAGTGATGCCGAAACGTTGTGGACATATGGAGGGCAAATTGGTGGTATCCATGGACGAAGCCGTGCAAAAGATCCGTGCCGCCATTGCAGCGAGAAGTAGTCCGGATTTTCTGGTCATTGCGCGCACTGATGCCCGCGCCACCCATGACCTTGATGAGGCGTTACGCCGGGGTCACGCCATGCTGGATGCTGGGGCAGACATACTGTTTATCGAAGCCCCACAGAGCGAGGCAGAGATGCAGATCATCGCCAGCACCTTTGCTGGCGTGCCCTTGGTGGCGAACATGGTTGAAGATGGCAAGACGCCAGAGGTCGCACCTGCGGTGCTGGCTGCCATGGGTTTTCGATTGATTTTAAGGCCGGTAGCCGCGCTGCTGCGCCATGCTCGGGTATTGCAGCTGGCCTACGGTGAATTGGCCGCCACTGGCGCTTTGGCCTCAGACCAGCCACGGCTGGCATTTGCGGACTTCAATGAGCTGGTGGGCTTGGCAGCGTTGCAGGCGCAGGCCAGGCAATTCAACGCTAGTTGACGCTGGTGGTGCTGGTGTCAGGGCGCTAAGCACAAGCTTTTAAATTTAGCCCTTAAGTGAATAATGACCTAAATCAGAAGGACGAAAGTATGGCGCGACAACTGATTGATCTGTCGATTTATCTCGAAAATGATGTGATTTCTGATCCACCGGGTGCGGGCCCGAAGATCAACTACATAGACCATCATCAGTCGGTCAAAGGTCTGGCGTCATTCTTCCCCGGCCTGAAGGCCGAAGACCTTCCCGACGGCGAAGCTTGGGCGGTTGAGCAGATCAACCTCAGTACTCATAACGGTACTCATCTTGATGCGCCCTATCACTTTCATTCAACGATGAATAATGGCGAGCGGTCCAGCACGATTGATGAGATCCCCCTCGATTGGTGCTTGCAGGATGGCGTAAAGCTGGATTTTCGCGATCGCGAAGACGGCTATGTGATAAGCGCCAACGATGTCAAAACCGAGTTACAACGCATCGGTTATGAGCTGCAACCCTTGAACATCGTGGTGGTGAATACGGCAGCAGGTAAACGCTATGGCCACGAAGACTATGTTTCCGCTGGCTGCGGGATGGGGCGGGATGCCACCCTATATCTGTTGGAGCGGGGAATTCGAGTCACGGGCACCGACGGCTGGAGCTGGGATGCCCCTTTTGTTCATACTCGAGAAAAATATCTGGCCACCGGTGATGCGAGCGTGATTTGGGAAGGCCATAAGGCCGGTCGCGAGATTGGCTATTGTCACTTAGAGAAACTCCATAATCTGGAAGTGTTACCAGACTACGGGTTTATGATTTCATGCTTTCCGCACAAAATTCGGGCTGCTTCGGCCGGCTGGACCCGGGCTGTGGCTATTATTGAGGACTAGCTGTTTAGCTGCAGCAGACGCACACAGCGAGCTAAGAAAGCTCGTTGTAGACACCGTCTCTGGTTGACGCGCTTCTAACTGGCCCGTTTACCAGCGGGTTGGTCTTAGTGCCGCAGAATTCCCACCATCAGCCCTTCGATGCTGAAGTTTTGGTGGCGTAAATCCACCTCAATAGGCGTGTAGTCAGCATTTTCGGGGAGCAGGGTAATGAGGTGTTTACTGCGGTTTGTTTGCAACCGCTTGACCGTGACCTCGTCTTCTACTCGCGCAACGATGATGTCGCCATTATTCACCGACTGAGTACGGTGAACGGCTAACAGGTCGCCATCGAGAATGCCGCATTCGATCATGCTGTCGCCGTGGACGGTGAGCAGATAGTCTGCAGCAGGTTTGAAGAAATTGGGTGAAAGCTCGCAGTAGTCTTCAATATGTTCCTGCGCCAGGATCGGGCTACCGGCGGCGACTCGGCCGACGATGGGGATGCCATTGCTCTCAGGTAATTTAATGCCTCGGGAAGTCCCAGGTATCATCTCGATCGCCCCTTTTCTGGCGAGTGCCTTGAGATGCTCCTCAGAGGCATTGGCGCTCTTGAAGCCAAGCTGGCGGGCAATGTCAGCTCGTGTTGGCGGATAACCCGTCTCGTCCAGATAAGACTTGATGAACGCCAATACTTCAGCTTGTCTTGGGGTCAGCTTGGTGGGGCTTTTTAGTTCTGCTTTCATCGCTGGCTTATCCTGCTCATATTATTAATATGCCTAGTAGATACGCGTCATGGTTGGCGTGGATGCGAACCGGCTGTATTTTTATACAGTAGCTGTGATTATATACAGGCCAAGGACAATTACAACAGGAATTTGGCCATAAACTTCTGGTCAGTAATCGCTCTGTGATAGTCTGACGGCCTGGATGCCGCTGACGTTGTGCCGAACTGGTCGCTGAAGGGTTCAACGTTGTACAAACCGAAATCATGCAGGGTCAGAAATATCATGTCTAAAATAGCTATCTTGTGGAGAGCAGCCCTGCTGATCGTGAGGCGCGGTCATGGGGCGATTGACCGCAGCTGGGGTCGCACTGGATGGCGTGGTCTGTTGTTATCCTTGCTACTGGTATCCGCCGGCGTACAGGCTCTCGATAACTATTGGGTGGTTGGCAGTTTCGCTCGTGAGGCCAACGCCAGTCGCGAGGCCGAGCGCCTCAGTCGGGTAACGGGTATCGATATCAGTTACAAACGATTTCGAAACAGCGGCATGATCTACTACGGCGTCGTGACCCCGGCGTCGCTCTCGCCAGCTGCCTTGCAAACTTTAAGAGACGAGTTAGCCAAAACTGGCGTCACGGATCTTTGGCTGACGAGTTTGGCGCCAGATGTATCTTCGTCGCTGGCTGCAGGTGCCGACTCAGGTACCCGCACGATTAGTGCTGAAGCGGGGAACTCATCGCCGTCCGCCGAGGCCAGAAACCCGGACGGACTTTACTATCTAGTCGTGGAGAGCACGACAGATGTTGATGCGGCCGTGGCGTTAGAGTTGAAGTTGAATAAGACCTTTGGACGAGTGTCGAGCATGACGGCCCTCGCCGAGGGTAATGTTCAGCATCGCGTCGTTATTGGTCCGGGGACGCTCGTCGCACTGGACCTTGTGGCGAGCAGATTACAGCAGACCGGGTATACAGACACCTGGCTGATGCCTTACGAGGCGAATGCCGTGGCGCCAGCGACAGCGGAGCCGCTGCTGCTTGACAGTGGGTCGCAGCGGATAGCCGCGACCGAGCGCGGCCCGACCGAGCGCGGCCCGACCGATAGTCCGCCGACGGACAATCCGCGGGGCAACACTGATTCTACAGCTCCCATTGATGCCTGTGGTCGTCCCTATAATTTGGCGCGCCTCGCTCGGGATTGCTAATCGTCGCTTTGAAAAAAGTAATCTTGCCCGGCGCTGCTGGGTGAGTTCGTAACACAAAGGAGGCCTAATGGCAGAGACAGATTCATTCACCTTGGTGCAGCTGCCAGGACTACTGTGGCATTGGCTGACAGATCCCGATGTCATCAGCGTATTTCTCGTCGTGCTGGCCACGATGACCGCCAACTTTGTGGCGCGTCGTCTAATAGATCAGCTAGCCCGGCGCATAGAAAGTACGCGGACCATCTGGGATGATGCGTTGTTGAATGCGGCCCGACAGCCGCTAACATTAATGATTTGGGTCCTAGGCATCAGTTGGGCAGCAGAGCTAGTGGCGACCCAGGCGGTAACTGGTTTTGGAGAGGTCGTCGAACCGATCAGATACGTCGCCGTTGTCGGTCTTATCGCTATGTTTTTGTATCGGTTTGTCGAACAAACTGAGCGTGGTTTTATCCTTCAAGGTGCGGATGTCACCACCGCAACAGCCATCGGCAAGCTGTTGCGCATTTCAGTCTTGATTACGGCGGTACTGTCGGTTCTGCAAACCCTGGGTGTCAGTGTTTCGGGCATCATGGCGTTTGGTGGTATCGGTGGTATTGCTGTGGGTTTTGCAGCCAAGGACCTGTTGGCGAATTTCTTTGGTGGTTTGATGATCTATCTGGATCGACCATTTACCGTAGGTGATTGGATCAGAAGCCCAGATCGGCAGATTGAGGGTACGGTTGAGAACATTGGCTGGCGACTGACCTTGATTCGGACCTTTGATCGCCGGCCTTTGTTCGTGCCGAATTCGATTTTTGCCAGTATTGCGGTTGAAAATCCCTCAAGGATGCTGAATCGCAGAATCTATGAAACCTTCGGCGTACGTTATGAAGATGCCAGTCGGGTCAAGTTAATCGTCGATGAGGTTCGGGATTTGTTAGCGAGTCACGAAGATATTGATCCCGAATGTACTTTGATCGTCAACCTCAATGAGTTCGGTTCATCTTCGGTCAATTTCTTTGTTTATGCGTTTACTCGAACCACTAACTGGGTCGAGTATCACGCCATCAAGGAAAAAGTTTTGCTTCAAATTTTAGCGGTGATCGAAAAACATGGTGCCGAGTGTGCGTTCCCAACTTCAACGATTCATTTAATTGACCATGCTGAACCCACCGAATCATGAGTGATCGTCCGCCATCGGTGCAGCTTTATAGTAACGCTGAAATTAGCCGCGCACTGGACGCAATGGCCGCTACTATCAACGTGCGCTGTGCCCAGGGTGAGTGGCTGGTCATCTGTGTGCTGCAGGGTGGCTTGGTGATGGCAGGTGAGCTTTTGCAACGCTTCAACTTCTTACTCAAGCTCGATCAGATTAAAGTGTCGCGCTATGCCGAGACGACCCAAGGCCATGATCTGCAATGGCATCTTAAGCCTGGCGCGGATCTTCAGGGACGACAGGTCCTTATTCTTGACGACATCTTTGATGAGGGCATTACTCTGGCGGCATTGGTTGACTACTGCCAGAATGCCGGTGCTGAGACAGTGCGGTCTGCGGTTCTGGTTGATAAGACGCACGATCGCAAGCGAACTGAATATCGACCGGATTTCATCGGACTCAACTGTCCAGACAGTTATATCTTCGGTTTTGGCATGGATTATGCGGGTTACTGGCGGAATTTACCGGCGATTTATTGCCTAACCTGAAGTCAAGCTGCGAAGGTGAAGCCATAATTTTCGACCAGACCATTGAGCCTGAAGCAGGCGCCGACCTACAACCTACCAATCAAAAAATGCAAGCGAGTCGAGGATCACGAATGCCAAGTTTACTCTTTTACGATAATCCAGTAGCGCTGAATAAGGCCGCGCATAAAGACCTGCGAATGAACTCCGCATTAAACGGCTTTGGTTTCGCGCGCAAGACTAACTCTGTAGTGCTTGCCGGTGTTGAGTTTTCAGAAGCCGCGAAGGAGTATCCGATTGTTTTTGCCAAGTCCGATAACCAGATCGTATCGGTAGCGTTGTTGGGACTTCGGGACGAAGAAAACTTGTTTGTTGATGCCGACGGTCATTGGAATGCCCGCTATATCCCTGGTTTTGTTCGTCGCTATCCCTTTGTGCTGGCCGAGACCGGCGAAAGCGGGCAACGTGCAGTGTGCATCGATAAAGGCTACCCGGGGTTTGATCAATTAGAGGGCGAGCCATTGTTTGTGGCCGGTGAGCCCGCCCCGGTTCTCGCTCAGGCCATGAAGTTTTTGGAAGAGTACCAGGTGCAGTACGAGCGAACTGAAACTTTCATTCAACATTTGCAAGCGAATGACCTGCTGAAGCCCTTAAACGCTAAGATCGACCTGGTCAGTGGGCAGCAATTTAATCTGAATGGTCTGCTAGTGGTCGATGAAAAGAAACTGTTGGCGCTGGAAGATAGCAAGGCGCTCGAGTTGCTTCGATCCGGTGAGTTAGCTTGGGTTTATTGCCATCTGATGTCACTCGGCTGTATGACCGCGATGATTGATCGAGTCGCAAGCGTGATCAACTCGCCAGCAAAAAACCATGAGTAGTGCTGCTCAGTCAATCCAGCGGACCAGGCGACGCTAGTGCTGGCTATCATCGGCGGCACTGGGTTTGGTGAATATGCTGGCTTGGCGGCTATTACACCGGCGGTCATTGCTACACCCTACGGCAACGCGTATCTGCAACATGGTTTATTGCATCAGGTGCCGTTGGTGTTTTTACCGCGCCATGGTCAACCAGCGAGTTTCCCGCCCCATCGAGTCAATTACCGGGCTAATATCGCCGCCCTCGCGCAACTGGGTGTGAGTCAGATACTGGCGATAACCGCTGTTGGCAGCGTTGACCCTCAACTGCCGGCAGGGGCTTTTGTGATGCCTGATCAGGTGATTGATTATACCTACGGTCGAGCGCAGACGTTTTTTGATGATGAAATTCACCATATTGATTTTACATATCCCTACACGCAGGCGTTGCGGGCTGAGCTCGCCGCGGCGCTTGCAACGTTGCAATGCCAGGATCAATCGATGGTATTTCGGCCTCGGGGAGTTTATGGCTGTACCCAAGGACCGCGGCTGGAAACGGCCGCAGAAATATCGCGAATGGCGCGTGATGGCTGCACCATTGTGGGTATGACCGCCATGCCAGAGGCCACCTTGGCGCGAGAAAAAGGCCTGGAATATGCGGGCTTGTCGGTGGTGGTCAATGCCGGTGCGGGTATCAATGACCAAGCCGTCGATCTTGATGGTATCACTGCAGTCATGGTCGAGGGGATGGCCCGAGTTCGCCAGGCGCTGTCAATTTTCCTTGAGCGCCGCGATCAAGCAGGCGGTCCGGTGTAATCGTCAATTTTGATGAGAATGCCGAACAAAGGATGATCAATATAATGTAACGTCGCGCTCCGCATTCTTCTAGAGTGCTCAAGCTGATAGCTTGACGCCGCCATAACGTCAGCTTGATATTCCTTGTTGATGTCGTTAGTTAAAGGTCCGGTGCCGTTAGTTAGCGTGATATCCTGCTCAAGGTTAGGTGTGTACCAGAGGTCTGCTTTGACATGCAGAAAGCGTGAAAGATAAAACGTCAAAGTACCATCCACCTCAAAGTAGTCGCCGAGATGCTTGCCGGCCTGGATCAATATGGGTGCCGCCTGCGTTTCCCCAACGAAAGGCTGTCGCCAGGCTTGGTGCGAGATCAGCGCATAACCCTTAGAGCGGTTAAGGCTGCGGACGATCATGTTCAGGCTGCGTTGCGATGGCTCGAGTGCGACATAAGCTTGATGGCTGTTATCGTTCAACTGGGCCAATAGTGCTTGAGTATCAATAGTGGCGGTAACATCGGTAACCTCTTCGGCAAGGGGGATCACCGCATCGATAACGGGTCGATCAAGGAATTGACTGCGGCTTTCGAAAAGAAATCCTGGCGCGGAGTCAGCTGCTTGCGCTGGACTATCGGCGCTGAACAAGTCGAGGTAAGCCTCAATTTGATTTTGCTGTTGCGCGTTTTCAGGTACCCACTCTGCCTCTGCTGCCACGGCATACATTACAGCCGGATAGTAACGCTGCTTGAACGGTGCCATCTCATTGCTGCTGAGCGGGTTTTTGTGGGCGAAGATGATGACCTCGACTTGATACCAATCGGTGTAATCTACCTCGGTCTCGCTGGTAGTCTGGCTGCCAGAAATAGTGTTCAGAGGGTCGATCGCTGGACTCTGCTCGGCTGCGGCTTGCACCGTAAAGCTGAACATAAGCAGGCACAATAGCAGCCTGCAAGCGATCTTATTGGATAGCTTAAGGGGCATTCCCATGAATTTTCTGCTCAAGGCGTTCAAATAGTTGCTCAACTTTTTGGAATCGGGTTTCTGACGCTTCCATTTGCTCATCAAACGATAGTTGATTTGCGGTGGGAAGGCGATATCTATGTGGTTCTGTTTGAATCAGCTGCACAATGGTGAACGGATCGACGGGGGTACTTTGGGCAAATTCAATCTTGCCGCCCTCAGGTCCGGCGTCCAGCTTCTTGATGCCCAGCTTTTCTGCTCGCAGTTTCAGCGCAGTGACTCTAAACAGTGTTTTGGTCTGTTCCGGCAGCAGACCAAAGCGATCAATCATTTCAACCTGGAGTTCGCGTAACTGGTTGCTGTTCTCGGCGTTCGATATGCGCTTGTAGAGCACCAGGCGACTGTGGACGTCAGGCAGATACTTTTCTGGAATCAAGGCCGGCAGGCGCAGGTTAATCTCCGTATCCTCCCTCAGCGGCAGATCCATATTCGGTGTCTTGCCGTCCTTGATCGCAGCGACAGCGCGATCCAGCATCTCCATATACAAAGGGAAACCGATGCTGTGCATATTGCCAGTTTGGTCATCACCCAGTAGTTCTCCCGCGCCGCGAATTTCCAAGTCATGGGTGGCGAGAATAAAGCCTGCACCCAGGTCCTCGGCCTCGCTGATGGCCTCAAGGCGTTTTACTGCATCTTTGGTCATGGCTTTGGGGTGGGGTGTCAGTAGGTAAGCATAGGCTTGGTGATGAGATCGCCCAACTCGGCCCCGCAGCTGATGAATCTGAGCCAGGCCAAATCGATCAGCGCGATCCATGATGATGGTGTTAGCGTTGGGTATGTCGATACCCGTCTCAATAATAGTGGTACAGACCAGCACATTGGCGCGCTTATGATAAAAGTCCGCCATGACCTGTTCTAGTTCCCGTTCGCGCATTTGGCCGTGGCCGATCGCTACCCGGGCTTCTGGAATAATTTCGAGAATCTTTTGCGCTGTATTTTCGATGGTCTTGACCTCATTGTGCAGGTAATAGACCTGGCCGCCGCGCATTAATTCACGCTGAATCGCTTCCTTAACGAGGGCATCGTTGCCTTGGCGAACAAAAGTTTTGATTGATAGACGTTTGGCGGGTGGTGTCGCGATAATCGTCAGATCGCGCATGCCCGACATCGCCATGTTCAAGGTTCTTGGGATCGGCGTTGCGGTCATTGTCAGAATATCGACTTCAGCTCGCATAGATTTCAGTTTCTCTTTCTGGCGCACGCCAAATCGATGCTCCTCATCAATAATCACCAGGCCGAGATCTTTAAAGTTCATGCCCGCCTGAATCAATCCGTGGGTTCCAATGACAATATCGACGGTGCCCGCCGCCATTTTGTCAGCGACGACCTTCTGTTCTTTCTTGGTCTTGAAACGAGAAATTGATTCTATGGATACGGGCCAGTCGGCGAACCGATCCTTGAATGTATCATTGTGCTGTTGAGCGAGGAGTGTCGTCGGTACCAAGATAGCGACTTGCTTACCGGCATGCACGGCTAAAAAAGCTGCCCGCATGGCAACCTCGGTCTTGCCAAAGCCGACGTCGCCGCAAATCAAATGATCCATGGCCTTTTCTCTGACCATGTCGCTGATGACTCGCTCAATCGCGTTCTGTTGGTCGGGTGTCTCCTCAAAGGGGAATGTCGCCGCGAATTCTTCATAAGCCTCATCGGGCTCAGGAAAAGCGAAGCCTTTCTTCGCCTCTCGGCGCGCATAGATATTCAGTAACTCTGCTGCAACATCCCGCACTTGCTCGGCAGCCTTGCGTTTGGCTTTCTCCCAGGTATCTCCGCCGAGTTTGTGCAGCGGTGCAAGAGCCTCGTCAGCGGCGGCATAACGAGAAATTAAATGGAGTGCCGAGACGGGGACATATAGGCGCGCGTCATCTTGATAGCCGAGGGTCAAAAACTCGGTTTCCTGATTATCAATGGACAGCGTTTGCAGGCCGAGATACCGGCCAACACCGTGATCGATATGAACCACGGGTGAATCGATATGCAATTCAGTCAGACTCTTGATGACTAATTCCGCAGCATTATCTTTTTGTCGATCGCGCCGGCGTTTCTGCAGAACGTGTTGACCAAATAATTGTTGTTCCGTGAGCACCAGCAGATTCGATGCGGGTAATAGTAGTCCGCGCTCCATTGGCGCAACGGCAATTTGAACGGCGGCCGAATTACTCAAAAATTCAGGCCAGCTATCAGCGATTTGAGTGGTAATGTGATGGCGACCAAGCAGTTCGTCGACGACCTCTCGTCGACCATTGGATTCGGTGATGATCAGGATCTTGTGGGGTGCCTGATTGAGCAATAACTGAAGTTTTTCCAGCGGCTGCTGGCCGCGCTCATTGATCGCTACATCGGGCAGTGCTGCGAAACTGAACTGGTCACCCTGTTGATGGCTGGATTCTCTGATGTCGACTCGTGGTCTCGAGTTGCAGGCGGTCAACAGTTCGTCAGCGGTCAACAGAATATCTTCCGGAGGTAAGATGGGTTTTTCAATATCGTAGCGCAGGCTCTCGAAGCGACTTTCGGCTTCGCGCCAGTGGTGGCGCAGTGTGGCGTCAATATCTTCGCTGATGACTAGGGCGCGTTCCGGCAGGTAGTCGAACAGAGTGGCGGAGGACTCAAAGAACAAGGGTAGATAGTATTCGACGCCTGGGGGCGACAATCCCTGGGAAATGTCCTGGTAAATCGGGCAACGGCGGGCATCGGAGTGGAATTTCAGGTGCCAGGCATCCTGGAACCGATTGATCGCCGCGGTGGTTAGGGGGTATTCACGGGCTGGCAGGAGTCGAACACTGTTGACCTTGTTGACTGACAATTGGGTTTCTGGATCGAAGGTGCGCAGAGACTCGATCTCGTCATCAAATAGATCCAGCCGAAAGGGGTGGTCAGAGCCCATGGGAAAGACATCCATGATCGCGCC
>JABBAY010000050.1 GCA_018607725.1 K189A clade bacterium | reverse complement strand
ATTAAGCGATAGCCTTGGGTGTTACCCGTCGATCCTCTATTGCCATCAGTCTATTCGGTGACGATGACGGTGCTTGCCTTGGGACCTTGATCGCCTTGCTCTTCGTGGAAGCGCACAGACTGGCCCTCTTTCAAGCTTTCAAATTCCCGATTCAGAACGCTGTTCCTATGGAAATAGAGCTCGCGCCCATCTCGCGTCATGATCAGGCCGAAGTCCTGTTCCCAAGGCATCGAATGGATCATGCCAATCAAGGGCGCATCATGATGCTTTACGTCGTGACGTTTAACCTGAGCGGCACCCTTCAACTGTTTATAGACCGCTTCGAAAGCATCATGAATTGCAACGTAAGGATCCTCCCGCGCCTGCCGTTGATGAGCGTCGCGAGCGACTACGATGTCATGGCCAGGGACTTTGACATCAACGCTGATGTGAAATAGGTTGCCCTTGGATTGGTGCTGGTGGGGGGCATCAAAAACAACCCGGCAACTGATGACATTGTCATGATACCGATCAAGCTTGTCGGCATACTCTCGAATCCTGGCATCAACCGCATCGGAAGGATCCATGTGACGAAAGGTGATTTGCAATGGTGTATGCATAAGCTGTGCTTGACCCTTTGAGGAATGAGTTCAAATCGAGCTTAGTGAATCAGCGCCGCTGCGACCCTGATGTGCGTCAAGGACTGTTTGCCAAGTATCAGGCTCAAAGCCAGGGATCTCGTACCGAGGCTGCGGGTCAGACTAGCAGCTTAGCGCGCAGCGCTTGCTTGGCTACGGAATCCACCCCAATTTCTTCGAGGTAGCCATCCAGCGAGTCATGGTTCTTGATGATCTCATCGAAAGCCGCCAGTAAATAGCCAGACCTGACCCCGCCTACCGCAGCCAAACTAGCAGCGTCGAAGTGAACCCCATAAAATTCTCGCATCTTCGACTGCATAAACTCACGCAGACAGACTGCCTCGTTAGTCAGCAGATAGTCTTGCATGATCAACGTCTGATCGACCCCTAGCGCGGCGAGTATAAGTGCGGCGCCGAACCCGGTTCGATCCTTACCCGCAGAACAGTGCAGCAGAAAACCAGCCGGTGTATCCTGCAACTGCTCAAACAAAACACGGTACTCAGCGTGATGATCGCGGGCCAGATCGCGGGTCACCTCTGTCATATAGCGAATGCGATCTTCTGCCGACTGGGTCGTGTCTTGGATGCTTTGACGTAGCATATCATTGCTGCCAGGGGCGATGGGAATGGCCAGACGCACATCAAAGGGTGGATGCAGCGGCGAAGGATTGCCGGCGGCCTCATCCACCCGGCGCAAATCGCAGATAACACCGATATTCAACCCTTCAAACAGAATATGGTCTGCTTCAGTCAGCATGCTCAGGGCACCACACCGAAACAACTGACGCCACTTCACCTGACGACCGTCAGCCGTGGGATAGCCACCGAAGTCACGAAAATTGAGGCTGCCTGTCATTGGCAGAAAACGTGAGGGCACTGTTGATACCATAGTGATGACTCTGTTAGCTGAGATTAACTGGGTTGCGAAGGCCATAATACCCAACGGAGCAAGCCGAGCCTAACCCACGCGCCTTAAGTTTGGCTGCGGCGCATCATCTAACCTTGATTTTTGTTTTGATGCCACCATTACCCTGCCATGTAGATACTGCTTAATCCGGACTAAGGTGGCCTTAACGCTTAAAGCTGCCGATGATACTGATGTTTCTACGATAAGTTGCAGGAAAAGATCAAAACAGGACCAAAACGACAGAAACCCCACTACTTACAATGACTTCTAGGGATTTCTAGCAGTAACGAAGGCTTGCAATTAGTGGCCACAACCGTAAAATTTTATCGTCAACCTCCAGGAGAGAACGAATGGCAGACGCGCAATTTATCACAGACAGCCGAACATCGGCGGTCTCGACCAACAAGGTTTTACGTAGCACCTACATGTTGCTCTCGATGACTCTGCTTTTCAGTGCCGGTATGGCCGCTTTAGCCATGGCCATGGACGCACCCTATATGGGCTTTATGCCTTTGCTCGTCGCTTTCGGCCTGCTCTTTGCTATCAGCAAGTTCCGCAATAGTGGCTGGGGTATTGTCCTGGTGTTCGCCTTTACTGGCATTCTCGGCTTCGCCCTTGGACCCGTGTTAAATTACTACATGGCCTCGCAGGCTGGCACCCAGACCGTGGTCACCGCGGCCGGTTTAACCGGCATGATCTTTCTGTCTCTGTCAGGCTACGCCCTGCTAAGTAAAAAAGACTTTTCTTTTATGGGCGGTTTTTTGATGGCAGGCATGTGGGTCGTCATCGGCTCCATGTTACTGATGTTCGTCGGCTCCATGTTTGGCTGGCAAATCTCGGGTATGCATCTGGCGATCTCTGCTGCCATTGTGATGCTGATGTCAGGTTTCATCCTGTATGACACTGGCCGAATCATCAACGGCGGGGAAACCAACTATATAATGGCAACTGTGGGCTTGTACCTGAACATCTATAACCTGTTCACTGCGCTGCTGCACCTCACCGGCGCATTCGGTGGCGACGATTAAGCACCCCGATTAAATTCATGGTTTTGCGCTTACAGGCGCAAACCATGAATGCCGACGGGTGTTTTACGCAG
>JABBAY010000016.1 GCA_018607725.1 K189A clade bacterium | reverse complement strand
AATATTCCATGCTCTCGATGTCGCAACGGGCACCGGGATAACGGTTCCAGTACCAGGTGCCGCCGACGCCATCGCCAGCCTCAATCACCTGTACGTTCATTCCCGCACTGCGAAGCCGATGCAGCATATACATGCCGGCAAAACCTGCACCGACGATCACCGCGTCAACTTCTCTTGCTGCTGCTATCAATTCTCTCACTCCTATTTGAAGATACTTAAACCACGCCGAATATCACACAAATCTCTCGAACAAACCAGTCCCCAGCTCGCCAGACTGCCGCCCATCGAGCTAAATTAGGCGCCATCCAAGGGGACATGCAATCGATGCCAATTACGCTATGATGGGGCTCAGAGCGGCTAGACGAAAAAACATAGCACGCCACCAGACATTGTAAAAGGCTCCTGGGTTTATGCAAAATGACGCTATAGGGAATACTGCAAGAAAGAACAACATCTTGTTTATCACCGCTGATCAATGGCGCGGTGAGTGCCTCTCGACCCTAGGTCACAAGGTGCAAACACCGAATCTCGACAAGCTCGCCAGTCAAGGCGTCCTGTTTCCGCAGCACTACGCCAACGCGGTGCCTTGTGCACCCTCCCGGGCCAGCCTGCATACGGGCATGTATTTGCAGAATCATCGAGCCGGCACCAATGGCACCCCATTAGATGCCCGCCATACCAACTGGGCCCTGGAACTGCGCCAACAAGGTTATGATCCCGTGCTCTTCGGCTACACAGACACGGCTAACGATCCCCGCCAATTCGATGCTGACGACCCCATTCTGCGCAGTTACGAAGGCCCCTTACCGGGCATCAAACCGGCTGTCATGATGGGCACCTACCCAGACGCCTGGGCTGACTGGCTGTCAACCAAGGGTTACGAGATTCCAACCCCAAATTTTAGTTTGTACACCACGCGAACGGCGGGCCTCGAATATGAGGCTGGCGGCACCGAACCTCTGCCCCTGGCAATTCCCGCAGAGCATCACGACACCTGGTTTATGGTCGACCAGGTTATCGACTATGTGGATGCCAAGCTAGATTCCGAGCCTTTCTGCGTGCACTTGTCTTTGTTGCGTCCCCACCCACCCTGGGTTGCACCGGCACCCTATAACACCCTGTATCCACCGGAGACCCTGAATGATTTCAACCGCGCAGGATCTGCTGCAATTGAGGCTGAGCAACACCCTTTCCTAAGCCACTTTCTAAAACGACCCTACTATGGTGCGCCTGTCGACGAGAAAAAGCAGACCCGCCTGAAGTCTGCCTACTTCGGTCTGATGTCGGAGGTTGACGCAAACCTTGGCCGACTGTTTGATCACCTGAAGGCCCAGGGCCTGTGGGAGAACACCCTAATCGTCTTCACTTCTGATCACGGCGAACAAATGGGCGATCATTGGTTACTGGGAAAATTGGGTTACTTCAATGAGTCTTACCACATTCCGTTGATCATCTATGATCCGAGCGCCGCTGCCGACGCTAGTCGTGGTCAGGTGATCAATGGCTTTACTGAAAATATCGATATTATGCCCACATTACTCGAATGGGCTGGCGCCGAAATTCCCCAGCAATGTGACGGTCGGTCATTATTATCGGGGATTCGGCACGGCACTTTTGCTGCAAACTGGCGTACTGAGGCGCACTGGGAGTATGACTTCAGGGATATTTTGAACGGTACTGCCATGGAAGCAGAACTGGGCCTGACGCCGCATCAGTGCACCCTGAATGTCATTCGAGATAATGACTACAAGTACGTGCACTTCACGCACCTGCCACCCTTATTCTTCGATTTAAAGCAGGACCCGGCTGAGTTGCATAACCTGGCTGGCGACCCCAGTTACCTGCCTAAAGTACTTGAGTATGCCCAGAAGATGCTGTCCTGGCGGATGAATCATGACGAACAGACGCTAACCCACCTGACCCTGACCGAGGACGGTGTGATATCGAGAAAGGCAGAACGCTACTAGCGCCGGCGAGGGTCTAACAAAACGGGCCTGAAGGCCCGCTTTTAGTCCTCTGCCGCCACGGAAGGTTCCGGGTCAGTTTTTGCGGGTGTTTTTCGGGCGGCCACTTTGGCTTTTGGCTTGGCTTTGGCTTTAGGTTTGGCTTTGGCTTTAGGTTTGGCTTTCGCTTTCGCCTTGGGCTTGCGCACTGGCGCGGCTTCTTCTACCCACTTACCATCCACGAAATCTGCGCGCCAGCCAGTAGGCTTGTCGTCGACTTCTGTCATGACGAAATGCTCTTTGGTCTTCCGGCCAAATTTAATTAGGCTGCGGTTGCCTTCTGGATCTTTTGCCGGCGCCCGCATCAAGAAACCATACTTGGGGTCAATCTCATTTTGGTGCGGCAGTAACTCATCCAGATACGGTGCACGAGTTTCGCGATTCTTCGGAAACTGGCTGGCCGCAAGGAAAATACCGGCAGCACCATCTCGTAACACGTAAGTATCATCAACCTTTTGACACTGCAGTTCGGGCATCGCTACCGGATCCATCTTCGGCGGCGCGGCTTCACCGTTACGCAGCAGTTTACGGGTGTTTTTGCACTCTTCACTGGTACAACCGAAATACTTGCCGAACCGACCGGTCTTCAACTGCATCTCGGCGCCGCACTTATCGCACTCCAACACGGGACCATCATAGCCCTTGATCTTAAACAAACCGCGCTCAACTTCTGCGCCATCACAGTCCGGGTTATTACCACACACGTGCAGTTTGCGTTCACTGTCAATCAGGTAGCTGTCCATCGCGGTCTGACAACGGCCACAGCGATGTTTGGTCAGCAGAATACGAGACTCTTCTTCCTCATCACCGTTGACACTCACCACCTCATCACCTGAAATCAGGTTGATGGTTTGTTTACACCGCTCTTTTGGCGGCAGGTTATAACCTGAACAGCCCAGGAAAACTCCGGTGCTGGCAGTCCGAATCTGCATCTCGCGGCCACACAGAGGGCAGGGAATATCGGTCATGGTGGGGTCGTTAGCACGCATGCCCCCGTCTTCACCACTGGCCTTTTCCACTTTGCCACTGAAATCCCGGTAGAACTCTGACAACACTTTTTTCCAATCTCGCTGGCCACCAGAAACCTGATCCAGCTCTTCCTCCAATTCCGCGGTAAAGCCATAATCCAGCAGGTTGGGGAAATTTTCCACCAGCCGCGAAGTCACCACATCACCTATTTTGTTGGCGTAAAACCGTTTATTTTGCAGGTTGACGTAACCTCGGTCCTGAATCGTGGTAATAATCGCCGCATAGGTGGACGGCCGACCAATACCCTTCTTCTCCAATTCTCGCACCAGGCTCGCCTCGCCAAATCGGGGTGGCGGCTTGGTAAAGTGTTGCACCGGATCGAGCTCCGTCAGAGATAACACCTGACCGACCTGATACTCAGGCAATACAGCCTCTTCTTCTTTGCGGCTGGCCGGTGGTTGCACGCGCGTAAAACCATCAAAGCGCAGGATCCGACCTCTGACTCGCAAATCCATCTCACCCGCGACGACCACAACGGCGGTACTCGTATATTCCGCATTGGGCATCTGGCAGGCCACAAACTGACGCCAGATCAATTCGTACAGGCGCTCAGCATCGCGCTCCATGCCGGCAATGGACGTCGTCTTGACGGTGACATCCGACGGGCGAATCGCCTCGTGCGCTTCCTGGGCACCGCTCTTGCTGCTGTAGACTCTGGGGACTTCTGGCAGGTAACGCTTGCCATACTCAGATTCAATCCAGTCTCGGCAATTAGCCACCGCATCGTTGCTCAAGTTGGTGGAATCCGTTCGCATATAGGTGATGTAGCCCGCTTCATATAATCGCTGAGCCAGCATCATGGTCTTCTTGACACCAAAGCCGAGACGCGTACTCGCCGCCTGCTGCAGGGTCGAGGTTATAAATGGGGCTGAAGGACGAGTCTGAGTCGGTCGATCTTCGCGACTCTTGACGGTGTAGGTCGCGGCCCGTAATTTCGCCAACGCAGCATCTGCCTGCGCCTGACTGGCAGGTCGAAAGGCTTCACCCGCCTCTTTAGTGACCTGAAATTTAACGAACTCAGTCGCAGGTTTGCCGGCTTCACTCAAATCGGCAAACAGCTCCCAATATTCCTCGGGAATAAAGGCCCGAATTTCTTTCTCGCGTTCGACGATGAGTCGCACCGCCACCGATTGAACTCGGCCAGCAGATAGTCCACGAGCGACTTTGGCCCACAACAGGGGCGAGACCATAAAGCCCACGACTCTATCCAAAAAGCGCCGAGCCTGCTGAGCATTGACCATCGCCATATCGATCTCACCAGGATGCTCAAAGGCTTCCTGGATGGCTTTTTTTGTAATTTCATTGAAGACGACTCGGCGATAGCGACTTTCATCGCCACCGATCGCTTCACGCAGATGCCACGCTATAGCCTCGCCTTCGCGGTCAAGGTCAGTCGCCAGGAATATCTGGTCTGCATCCTTGGCCAAACGCCGCAATTCGCTAACGACCTTTTCCTTGCCCGGCAGAATCTCGTAGTTTGCTGCCCATTCATGCTCAGGATCGACGCCCATTCGTGCAATTAACTGGGTTCGAGCCTTCTGTTTTTTGTAGGCTTCTTTCTTATCAGCCGGCATTTTTCGGGTCTTTGCCGCTTCGGCAGCACGCGCCTTGGGATCAGCATTACCATTGCCACTGGTGGGTAAATCGCGGATATGACCCACGCTCGACTTCACAATAAAGTCGTTGCCTAGGTATTTATTTATGGTCTTGGCCTTAGCCGGAGACTCAACGATAACTAGCGATTTTCCCATAACTTCCTTGATAGCAGTCGGGCTGGCCGTGAAAATGCCGACATATATAATGTGTTACCTGGCGCAGGTCAACCCATAACTAAACTGATTCTGACACCGATGACTTACTAGCTTAGCCTGCTGCCGCGTGCTGCTGTCAACCTTTGTCGCCTTAACGGCCCTCATCCGACGCTGAGCTGCCATCTTCGAGCGAGTCTGGAACCGCAGCACAATCTTTAAGAAAATCAATCACTTTGGCTAATTCCACAAAGCCACCACGTTCCTTCCAATAGACTGAAATAATATTTTTTCGCGCCTCCACCCTGACAACGTCGTCAGGCAGGCCGGCAATGGCCCTGTGTAAATATTCAAGCAGGGCTGCAGGCAGGGACGCTGGCTGTGTATTTCCCCAGCACCAACCACTGGGTAGATCACTGTCATCGGATCCTGCAGTTCGTTTCAGCCTACGTTCCAACGCCCAGTCACAGGCCTCGTGCCGCCGCCGACCAGGGGGCAGGTGCGGCAGTCGATAGGCGATCAATGCCAGCACCCGCTCCAGCGGCTTACCCGTATTACTCAGATACTTCTCGGGATCCGGATCAGGATCATCGATTCGCGTCAGATTGACACTGATACCAGCCTTCATGGCGGTTTGGCGCTTCTGCATCTGCTCTTTCTGCCGCTTTGACGGCAAGACAGCGAGAATGGGACCAATGATGATCAAAAGAACGATAAGGATGATAACGTAGGCCATAATATCCCTGCCTGAGAGTAAAAGCGCAGGCTATACGACCATTGCTGTTGAGGTAAACCAGTTTACTGTGTAAATTTGCCGAAGCACGCAACATAATAGTAGAAACCATCCGAGGCTTGCCTTATGAGCGAATACAGACACATATTGGTCGCGGTTGATTTGACAGAAGAATCCCGCCAAGTTACGCAACGCGCATGCGCATTGAAGCAGGCCTTTTCTGCCGAACTGAGCTGCGTTCATGTGATTGAACCCTTGAGTCTTGCCTATGGCGGCGATATTCCGATGGATCTGTCGACTATCCAAGACCAGATTCAGGATACCGCTAAATCGCATCTCGCTGAGTTTGCCCAGAGCTTATCGATTTCACCAGAAAATCAGCATTTGATTTTCGGTCGGCCGGAAACTGAAATTCATGCGCTGGCCAAAGAAATCGGCGCCGACCTGATTGTCGTCGGTAGCCACGGTCGCGCCGGTCTCGCCTTACTGCTCGGTTCGACCGCCAACGGAGTTCTGCATGGGGCGACCTGTGACGTCCTGGCCGTTCGCGTCGGCAACTAATCAAAGAACTTCACCATGGATGACAGGATGGACGGCAAGATGGATGGCAAGGCTGCAACGCTACAGGCTCGCGAATCTATCAGATGGCACCTCCCATGCTCGATGCCGCAGTCGTCATTCTGAACCAGCTTGTCGTGACCGCTTCACTGCGGGTTAGCCTCATCTTTGGCCTCATCTTTGGCCTCATGCTGGCGAGCCTGAGTCCGGCACAGGCTGAGGCCACCAACGTACCGGCGTCCAGCGTGATCGAACAGCGCAGCGACTATCTGGAGGCCTTATCTGCCATCAAGTCGCGCCAAAAAAATAAATATCGACGGCTGCGCGCCAACCTGACGGATTACCCCCTGTATCCGTATCTCGAATACACCGACAAAATCTATAGTCTGATTCGCCAGAACAACGACTCAATTCAGGGTTTTATCGATCAATGGGCCGATACGCCACTGGCCGATCAATTACGCCAGAACTGGCTCTATTATCTTGCCAAGCATCATCGCTGGAATGAGTTTCTGGCCATGTACGACTTGAATAGTAGCACCAGCAGCAATGCCTGTTTCTACGGGTATGCACTCTACAAGGCTGACCGATTACCCGAGGCCTACAGTCAAGCTCAGACGCTTTGGCTAGTGAGTCGGTCGCAGCCAGCAGAATGTGACCCGCTCTTTAAGGTCTGGCGTGATGCAGACTTGCTCACCGATGATATGGCCTGGCAGCGATTGCAGCTCGCGATGACCGACAACAAGATTACCTTGGCTCGCTACCTGGTACGTTTTATCGGCAGGGCGGATAAAAGCCTCGCCAGAAGCTACATTGATGTTCACCGCAGACCTGAGCTGATTCGCCAAACTCGGCGCTTTAGCGCTGACAATCGCCGTCAGCGGCAAATCATTCTGCATGGTATCAAGCGCCTGGCGCGGCGTGATGCCATCGCCGCGCTGGCAACCATGCAGGACTATCAGGCTAGCCACGAATTCGACACCGCAGAGATTGAAAGCACACTGACTAGCATCGGTATCCGCCTGAGCCGAGCTGGCGACCCCGATGCGCAGCTCGACAGCCTGCCGGTTACCCTCACTGACCAGACCCAACTGCTTGAGGCACGCATCCGCCTCGCCCTGCAACAACTCGATTGGGGTCAGGCGTTGGTGCTGATCAATCGCCTTGAACCCGCCAGCCAGCAGACCACACGCTGGCAGTATTGGCGAGCACGCATTCTGGCGGGCTCCAGCGACTCGCGGGACCGCGCCTCAGCGAACCAAATTTACACCCAGATCTCGAGTCAACGAGACTTCTACAGCTTTCTTGCCGCGGACATTGTCGGCAGTCCCTATGATTATGAAGACCAGCCCACACCGATCAGCGATGAGGAAGTTTCTAATCTGCAGGCCATGCCTGGAATGCGGCGCGCCGAAGAACTCTTTGCCCTGAATGAACTCAGCAGCGCTCGACGGGAATGGCGATTTACGACCCGAGAATTCTCCCCTCGCGAGCAGCAGATCGCTGCCCGAGTGACCCAGGGCTGGGGGCAGTACCACCAGTCGATTCGAGCCATGATTGATGCCAAAGCCTGGGACGACCTGGCGATTCGATTTCCTTTGGCGTACCACGACAGCTTCAAACTTAATACGCAGGCTCAGAATATCTCCTTACCCTGGGGTATCGCCATTGCCCGTCAGGAAAGTGCTTTTATGCCCGACGCTCGATCAGGCGCCGGCGCCATGGGTTTGATGCAACTGATGCCGGCGACAGCTAAACAAACCGCTCAACGCCATGGCGTAAAATATACATCTCGACAACAGCTCATTGACCCAGAAACCAATATCCAACTTGGCACCGCGTACCTCAGCAGTATGCTCCAGCTGTTCAACAACAACCGCATCCTGGCTTCTGCCGCCTATAACGCTGGCCCCACTCGAGTTCGAGGCTGGCTGAACCCTGAACTGCCACTGGACATCTGGATCGAGACAATACCGTTCAAGGAGACCCGCAACTATGTGCAGAATGTTCTGATGTTTACCAGTATCTATGCCCGACGCCTGAATCAGACTTTGCCGATGATTGACCCGAGTGAGTGGCGTGATTTTTACCAACCGGAAGTGTCAACACCAGCGTTGGAGTCAACGCCCGGCAAGTCCTAAACCAGCGTCCTCCCCAAACGTCGAGTCTCGGGTATACTGGCCGCTCCTTGATGGCCGAAGACAGGCATTGATTATCCCCATGAGCACGCTGACCCAGAACGCGACAGAAAAAACTCCCCACTCGGCACCTTTAATCGATATTGGCGCGAACCTGACTCACGAGTCTTTTGCCGCAGATTTCACCGCCGTTCTGAGCCGTGCCCAACTGGCTGGCGTCAACCAGATCCTTGTCACCGGCGCCTCACTGCAGGGCAGTATCGATGCCCTGGCGCTGGCTCAGCAACAGCCCGGCTATCTATGGGCCACCGCGGGCATTCACCCCCATCACGCCGACGAGGCTGATCCAGCCGCCCTCGCTCAACTGCGCACCTTGGCGGCCCAACCTGAGATCAAGGCGATCGGCGAGACCGGCCTGGATTTCTTTCGAGACATCTGTCCTCGGCACCAACAAGTTCATGCCTTTGAGGCTCACATTGAACTGGCTATTGAAACGGGCCTGCCCATGTTTCTCCATGAACGGGAATCCAGCCAGGCGTTCCTTGAGGTATTGAGACCTTATCGGGATCAACTGAGCCAGGTGGTGGTCCATTGTTTTACTGGTGAGGCCGCGGCGCTGTATCACTATCTGGATCTGGACTGCCATATCGGCATCACTGGCTGGATCTGTGATGAACGCCGTGGTGCGCACCTGATCCCATTGGTTAGCGACATACCTGAAAATCGACTGCTGATTGAGACAGACGCGCCGTATCTGCTGCCACGTAACATCAAACCCAAGCCCAAAGGTCGCCGCAACGAACCGGTGCACTTGCCTTATGTGTGCCAGGCAGTGGCCACGGCCACCGGCAAATCTTACGCAGACATCGCTCGCACCACGACCACCAACGCTCGGGAATTTTTTCGCCTATGATCCTTACCCTCTATACGACCCTCGGTTGTCATTTATGCGAGCAGGCATTAGGGTTGCTCCAACAGGCTCAGGCCCAAGGACGCACAATGACGATTCAGGAGGTCGAGATCAGTGACTCAGACGACCTGATGACCCTGTACGGCATCCGCATCCCGGTGATTAAAACCGATCGTGCCGAAGCCGAACTGGGCTGGCCATTTGACGCCCGTGAGCTGACTCAATTTCTCGACAGTGTCGACTAGCTCATCGAAATAGCATGAGCTCGAGCCACAACCTCTGATCCGTCAGCCCCGGGCAAATAATTGAACTAAAAACACGCAGATCAAGCCATTCACACAAACAAGCTGCTACATACACCTACCTCAAGCAGCTTCGACGACCTTACCTAACATAGAACCAGAGGACCCCGCACATGATCAAAGAATACGGCACCTGGAAATCACCCATCACCTCAGACTTGATCGTCGCCGAGATGATCGGCGTCGGCAGTCCCGCATTATTTGCTGGCGCCCAATACTGGGTGGAAGCCAGACCCCGTGAAGCCGGCCGCAACGTCATCGTCCGACGAACTCAGGACGGCCGCACCACGGACATGACACCAGCCCCCTTTAATGTTCGCACTCGAGTCCACGAATACGGCGGCGGCGCCTGGTGGCAACACGCCCAGACCCTTTATTTTTGCCATTTTGCTGATCAACAAATCTATCAAATCGACAGCTTGGCCGAGACCACCCCAACGCCACCCCGGCAACTCACGCATACGCCCCACCTGCGGTTTGCCGATGGCATTGTTGATGCCAGCCGACATCGCTTGATCTGTGTGGTAGAAGACCACAGTCAGGCACCAGCCGAACCCGAAAACTATCTGGCGGCTGTGGATTTAAGCAGCGGCGCCGTGACCCCCTTAAGTCGTGGCCACGACTTCTATGCTGCGCCCGCATTGAGCGCCGATGGCACAAAGCTCGCCTGGATCACCTGGAACCATCCGGATATGCCCTGGGATGGCACCGAACTCTGGCAGGCCAGCGTGCCAGATCACAGTAACGATGCGCACAGCCTACTGGTTGCGGAGAAAATTGCCGGTAGTCGGACGGAGGCGGTTCAGCAACCCCGCTATGCGGCGAATGGCCAATTACACTTTATTTCCGATCGCAGTGGTTGGTGGAACCTGTATCGCTACTCGGCTAACGGCGAGGCGACTAACCTGTGGCCCATGAGCGCCGAGTTTGGTCAGCCCCAATGGGTCTTTGGCCCCACCAATTATCAGTTCGTCGGCACTGATATACTCTGCTGCTATTCGAGCAATTGCGTCAGTCAACTGGCGCTGCTGCATGCCGACGGCAGTCATCAATTGTTGGACCAGCCCTACACCGATATCGGCGGCATTCACCTCAGCGATGACCAGCGCCTTTGTACTTTTGTTGGTGCATCAGCCACCACCTTCAGCGCTGTCATCTGCCTTGACTTGGCCAGCGGTCAAACCACTCGAGTCAAGTCGTCCTGCGACCTGGAACTAGACCCTGGCTATTACGCTCTGCCCCAGGCTATCGACTTTCCCTCAACCGACGGTGATATCGCCCACGGCTTTTACTACCCACCCACTAACAAGGATTTTCAGTCGCCAGAAGATAGCGCTCCACCACTGGTGGTTGAACTCCACGGCGGACCCACCAGCGCCACCCATTCCGGGCTCAATCTGCGCAAGCAGTATTGGACCAGCCGCGGCTTTGCGGTGTTGGATGTGAACTACCGCGGCTCCACTGGCTATGGTCGCGCTTATCGCGACAAGCTCAAACACCAATGGGGTATTGTCGACGTTGACGATACCGTCTTTGGCGCCCAGCACTTGGTAGATCAAGGCCTGGCAGATGCGCAACGGCTCGCTATCAAGGGCGGCAGCGCCGGTGGCTATACCACCCTGGCCGCTCTGGCCTTACGCAGCACCTTCAAAGCAGGTGCCAGCTATTATGGTGTCGGTGATCTGGAAGCGCTGGCTAAAGACACTCACAAATTCGAGTCTCGCTACCTGGACAGCCTGATCGGTGAGTACCCTCGTGACATCAAGATTTACCAAGACCGCTCGCCTATCAATCACATTGACCAACTGGATTGTCCGGTGATCTTCTTTCAGGGCCTGGAAGACAAAGTTGTACCCCCTAACCAGGCGCAAGAGATGGTCGCGGCTCTTGAGAATAAAGGTATTCCTGTTGCTTATGTGCCTTTTGAAGGGGAGCAGCATGGTTTTCGGCAAGCTGAAAACATCAAACGCGCACTGGATCTTGAACTGTATTTCTATGGTCGAATTTTTGGCTTCGTTCCAGCAGATAGCATCAGCCCCATCAACATCTTGAACCTCGACCCATGAGATCTGGCAAACCGCATAGGAACCTGGAGCCAATACGACAGCAGCGACAAAATCCGACCCTGGCAATATTCCCGGATCACTGCTTTCGATTGGTCGCGCTTCCCATTACTATTCGTCTACACTTTTCATGACCGCGCTGACCCATGAACAAACAGTTAAGAATCGCCGTGATCAACGGTGGCAGCTCCGCTGAGGCCGAGGTTTCCCGAGTATCTGCCCAGGGCGTGATCAAGGCGCTGCGAGAGAACTATTCACAGGTATTTGATATCCCTCTAGAACCCGGTCTTGAGCGCCAACTGGCAGCCTGTCAGCCCGACGTTGTCTTCCCCGTAGTTCATGGTGCGCCGGGAGAAGACGGTACCTTGCAAGGTTTTCTCGATATCCTCGGTTATGCCTATGTGGGCAGCGACGTGCAAAGCAGCGCCGTCGCTATGGACAAGATTATCGCCAAACAGGTCTTTCGTGAGGCCGGGCTACCCTTGATTCAGCAGATCGTTGTTGAGGGCCAGCAGGGCGTAGCCGCTGCGGCAGAACTCATTCTGCACACCCTGGGCGACTACGTGGTCGTCAAGCCAGCCCGCCAAGGCAGTGCCCTGGGCGTAACCCTGGTAGATAATGCCAGCCAACTCCAAGGTGCGCTTGAGGCGGCGTTTCAGTTGGATGCGCGTTTATTGGTGGAATTGCGCGTCGATGGTCGAGAGATCACCGTTGGCGTCATTGACCGCGGCACCCCGGACAGTCAGACCGACCACACACGGACCGAAGCCTTTCCGGTGATCGAGATCGCGACGCCTGACAACACCTTTTATGACTATGCTCACCGCTATACGGTGGGGCTGAGCGATCACATCATGCCCGCGCAGCTGAGTCCTGAGCAGACCCAGCGGCTCCAAACCATCGCCATCCAGGCCCATCAGGCCCTCGGTTGCAGAGACCTGTCACGAGCTGACTTTGTGGTCCCGAATGGGGATGAGGAATATCTACTGGAGGTGAATACCCTGCCGGGCATGACGCCCACCAGTCTGTATCCCGATGGTGCCGCAGGTTACGGCTTGAGCTTCGCTGAACTGGTCAGCGATCTGGTTGAGCGCGCCGCAAACCGCGGACCACGCCCCTGCTAGGGGCTTTCCAGCAGAATGGCTAACGGCGGGCCATTGATCCGCCGTCGTCAATCCCAGTCGAGCGCAATGCCCTCAGCTATAAGTCGTAGCCTCGTTCATTATGCTGGTTCAAATCCAGACCTTCGGTTTCTTCATCCGGAGACACTCGCAGGCCAATCAAGGCATCCACCAGCTTGAGCAGAATAAGCGTACAGATGGCCGTGTAGCCGCCGGTGGCCAGCACGCCGATCACCTGCACCTGCAGCTGCGACATCATGGTCATGCCCTCGTTATAGCCCTGACCACTAAAAACGCCCAAACTGGCACTGGCAAAAATGGCTGCCAGAATCGTTCCCAACGCGCCACCGACGCCATGCACGGGAAAAACATCCAGCGAGTCGTCGATATGCAATCGCTGCTTGAACGCCATGGTCATGTTGAAGCAAATAATACCCGCCAGGATCCCAATCACCAGGCCACCAGCCGGCCCGACAAAACCGGCAGCCGGCGTGATAGTACCCAGGCCAGCCACCATACCCGTCACGGCACCCAAAGCACTGGGCTTACCAAACTTGATCCATTCACAGACCATCCAGGTCAGGGCACCAGCAGAGGCTGACATATGCGTCACCATCACGGCCATCCCCGCATCGCCATTGGCGGCCAAGGCGCTACCGCCATTGAAGCCGAACCAACCCACCCAAAGCATCGCCGCCCCAGTAAACACCATGGTCATATTGTGCGGTGGCATCGGGGTCTTCGGAAAACCTCGTCGTGGCCCAAGATACAAGGCGCACACCAAGGCTGCAGTACCGGCCGTGACATGCACAACGGTACCTCCGGCAAAGTCCAACAGGCCCATCTGACCAAGCCAGCCGCCACCCCAAACCCAGTGGGTGACCGGACCATAAACCACCACCAACCACAGGGCAGAGAACAGCAGCATCGAAGAAAACCGCATGCGCTCGGCAAACGCCCCAACAATCAGCGCTGGCGTGATAATCGCGAAAGTTAATTGGAACATGGCAAACACGCTCTCCGGAATTTCTCCGGCCATGGAGTCTTCTTGCAAGTTGGCCATAAAGGCATTACCCAGACCACCCACCAGGGCATTGCCCTCGGCAAATGCCATGGAATAGACCCCCACAAGCCAAAGGACCGAGACCACGCAGGTAATGGCAAAACATTGCATCAGGACGCTCAAGACATTCTTGCTACGCACCAGACCGCCATAGAACAAGGCCAGACCAGGGATTGTCATAAATAGCACTAACGCCGTAGATGTTAATATCCACGCGGTATCCCCACTATTGACGCTGTCCTGGGCTAATGCCCCTTGGCTGAGCAGGACAAGCACCAAGCTACCGCCGAATTGTTGAATCTGTTTCATCATGTGTGGGCCTCTTCGCCGTCGTGGTCGCGTCATGAGCGCAAACCAGGTGTTTTTCAATTTTCGCGAGCCCGAGTGTACCGATTACCGAAATTACTGACAACCAACGGCTATTTTATCTTCGTTATCTGTACAAAATTCGATCTCGCGCCATGCCGAGACACTGATGGCGGGCCTTATATCATTCGTCAATATCAGCGGTGGTGTTTAGAGCTATATGGTTGTCGACAACGAAAACGGTCTACGTTAAAAAGGAGGCAGGTCAGATTTAAACCTGACCTGAAGAAATCACGTCAGTATCGAGATGTTCACTCACTGTAATTAGCATTTCTGAAAGCATGGAGTCGTTTATTTATGAGAAGGCAAAAAAGAGATAAGAGTAACCGCGCATTTACCCGTGGATACCAGTTCGGCATGCACGGCAAGTCGAAAGAATTATGCCCCCATCATGATGTAGATACACGCCAGTCCTGGCTAAGTGGTTGGCGTACAGGCAGAGAGGATAACTGGGATGGATATATAGGCACCGCAGGTGTCGGTCGCGCCCCTATTATATGAACGCTGGCATATGAACGCTGGCATATGACCGCTGGACGCTCACACTGTAAAAGGTAAAACTCGTTCATCAACACGCATTAACACTCATCAAAAGCAAAAGGGCCCTGATCAGGGCCCTTTTTTATCATCGATGCCCGCTGAGCCGGGAACTGCAGTTAACCCGCTTTTAGTTAAAGACTTTTAGTTAAAGGCTTGTAGCTAAAGGCTTGTAGCTAAAGGCTTTCAAAGTCCGGCGTCTGGCGCGCCACTCTGGCGATACTGTTGAATGGCTTTAACACTATCCACAATCAGGTCAGGACCCTCATAGATAAAACCTGTATACATTTGCACTAGGTCTGCTCCCAAGCGGATTTTTTCTGCCGCATCCGACCCATTCATAATACCGCCAACGCCGATAATCGCCATATCACCCTTAGCCTCTGCAGCCACTAACGACAACACGTGATTTGACAGTTCACGTAACGGCTCGCCACTCAAACCACCCAGTTCTGCGCCGTGCTTTTCACCAGCGACCAAGTCGCGCGTAATCGTCGTGTTGGTGACGATAACACCATCAACTTCAAACTCTTTTAGTCGCCGAGTCAGCTGAGTCGCTTCCTCGTCAGACATATCCGGCGCGATTTTGACCACCAAGGGCACATATTTCTCATGTTCCTGTACCAGCCGCGTATGCTCGACCTTCAGCCCTTCCAGCAGTCGCGCAAGTTCTGTCTCGTGCTGTAAGTGGCGTAAGCCCGGGGTGTTGGGCGACGAGATATTAACCACAACATAAGACGCCAAGGCATAAACCTCGCGCAGGCACAGCGCATAGTCGTCCAGCGCATTCTCCACTGGCGTCACTGCATTTTTGCCGATATTGATTCCTAAGACCCCATCGAAGCGGGCCTTGCGAATCCGCTCGCACATGACATCGACACCATCATTATTAAAGCCCATGCGATTAATCAGAGCTCGCTTTCGGGGTAGGCGAAACAACCGCGGCCCAGGATTTCCCCGTTGCGGTTTCGGCGTCACAGTCCCCACCTCCAGAAATCCGAAGCCCATCGCCGCCAGGCCATCGATACAGCGGGCGTCCTTATCAAGCCCTGCCGCCAGACCCACGACATTCGGAAATTCAATCCCCATCACCGTCACGGGTTCGCGCAAGGTTTCGCGCGCAAGTAACGGCGACAGATTGAAGCGCGCAAGCCAGGACATCGACTGCAATGACAAGTGATGAGCAGCTTCTGGTGGCAGAAGAAACAATAAATCGCGAAACAAAGCATAGTTCATGGGCGTTATCGGGTTTACCTGGCTATAGACTGCGGCAGTATAAGACATTCTCCCTTGGATGTGGGCAGTCAAACACCAAGTCTGCCTGCGTCAGCCTATGGGACCCCAATTTGGTCGCCACAGCGCCCGCCCGTACCTGGCAAAGACACCCGCACTGACCTAGAACCGCTGTTGCGACTAGTACCGGGCCGGCACACCCGAACCCGACTGTGCCAAGTCCATCAACTCTCTGATGGCTACCGTGAAGATGGCTTGGTCCACCGTATCGGCGCCACGCATCTCGGCCTGCAGCACCAACCATCGATCCACCATCAATTGGTGCTCACCCAGCCAGCGTTGCACCATGGGCCCGGGCGCCTCTTTAACCTCAGCGCCCGCCAGTACCGTCAGCGTGATCGCCAATTGCTGCCAGTTCAGATCATCCTGCAAACTCTCACGGGCCAAAGCCTGCCATTGGTTGAGGGCCTGATACTCGTGAATTTGCTTGCTGAACCAGTGCAGGTGCAGTTGTTCACCCACGACGAAGAAGACACTGGCGACCTTCTCGATGGCCACACCCGTGCGGTTAGATGCCTCGACAATGCCCATCACCGAGTACAGATGGTGAGCCGCCGCAACGAAGCTGGACAGCTCCTCGCCGACCCCCATACTCACCAGTCGATCCTTGCTGATCTGCCATTCCTGCAACGCATTACCCATCAGCAGTTGATCCCAGCGCGCAAACAGCAGGTGCAGGGCTTTGCAAAATACCGGAACCTCCTCACTCAACTCGAGGGAACGCCGACGATTGCGAATCAGCCAGCGAGTCACTCGACGAATCAGCCGATTGACATCCATCATCATCGACTTCTGCAATTGATGGTTCACCACATGATCGAGGGCCGAGAGCTCATCCCAGCGCTGTTCGAAATTGAAGATATCCCGAGCACCTACGTAGGCCTTGGCAATCACAGCGCTACTGACCCCGGTAGACTCCGCCATACGCTCGGCGAAATTCATACCCATATGGTTCACCATGCGGTTAGTCACCTGGGTCGCAATGATTTCCCGGCGCAGGCGATGTTGCTGTAACTCATGGGGATATTTTTTAACCAGCACGGCGGGAAAAGCATCATAGAGTTCCCGCACCAGATAGGGTTCATCCATGATGGGTGACGCTGCCAGTTGCTCCTTTAAGCCACTCTTTACATAGCTTGTCAGAATCGCGATTTCAGGGGGTGTGAAATAGCGGCCCTTGGCACGCCGTTCCTGCATCTCATCATCGCTAGGCAGAAATTCCAACTGACGGTCGAGCCGGCCCTGGTCTTCAAGAATCGACATCAAATGGGAGTATTCGAAATTTCGCCGCGGCGCCTGATAACTCATCAACCCAATCGCTTGAGCCTGCATGTAATTGTTATCCAGCACGATGGCGGCAACATCCTCTGTCATCTGCTCCAGTAACTTGCCGCGACGCTTCGGGTTCAGCTTGCCACTTTCGAGCAACTGATTGAGCAAAATTTTGATATTGACCTCAACGTCAGAACAGTTCACCCCACCGGCATTATCAATAAAGTCGGTGAAGCACACGCCACCATGAGTATTGAACTCGACTCGGGCCAACTGGGTCATCCCCAGATTACCGCCTTCACCAATCAACCGGCAACGCAGGTCTACGCCATTAATCCGAATGCCATCGTTGGCCTTATCGCTCACGTCTAGATGAGATTCCTGACGACTTTTAACATAGGTTCCTATGCCACCGTTCCAAAGCAAATCAACCTGCGCCTTGAGAATCATCGTCAGCAACTGGTTTGGCGCCAGCTGATTTTCACTAATATCAAAACGGCGCTGCATCTCTGCAGAAATCGGAATCGACTTGGCGCTACGATTGAACACCCCACCGCCTCTGGAAATCAGTTGGCTATCATAATCAGCCCAGCTCGACTGGGGCAGATCAAATAGTCGCTGACGCTCAGAGAAACTGGTGGATGCCACCGGCGCCGGATCGACGAAAATATGCAGATGGTTGAATGCGGCCACCAGGCAGATATGTTTTGACATCAGCATGCCGTTGCCAAACACATCGCCCGACATGTCACCGATACCGACCACTGTAAAATCTGTGTCCTGCGGGTTGATGCCAATGTCTCGAAAGTGTTGTTGTACCGAGGCCCAAGCACCCTTGGCAGTGATGGCCATGGCTTTATGGTCGTAGCCCACGCTACCCCCAGAGGCGAAAGCATCGCCCAGCCAGAAGTTGTTAGCGATAGAAATCTCATTAGCGATATCGGAGAATGCTGCCGTACCTTTATCCGCAGCCACCACCAGATAGTAATCATCATCGTCGTAGCGCACCAGATCCCGAGGCGGCACTACCTCCCCCTTCACCAGGTTGTCAGT
>JABBAY010000045.1 GCA_018607725.1 K189A clade bacterium | reverse complement strand
CTCGCATATTCCAGATATAGCCGCTATTTTCGGTGTCTCGCATATTCCAGATATAACCACTATTTTCGGTGTCTCGCATATTCCAGATATAGCCGGCATCCTCGGCACCAGCCATGTTCCAGATATAACCGCTATTTTCAGCGTCTCGCATGTTCCAGATATAACCATTTTCTTCGAGGTTCGCCATATTCCAGATATAACCATTCGCCTCGAAATCACTCATATTCCAGATATAACCATTCTGCTCCAGCGCACTCATATTCCAGATATAGCCCATATTCCAGATATAGCCCATATTCCAGATATAACCCATATTCCAGATGTAGCCATCCGTTCCAGGCGTGACACCCATGTTCCAAATATAGCCGTCCGCGGTGGTCATATAGAAATTCCCATCGGCATCGACATTAGCGGGCCCACCAAAATGGGCTAGCCCCTGCAGATCCTGGTTAATATCTAACCCTAAGTTCACACATCCAGAGGCAGCGCTGTACACCGCGCTCCAGGCATTGATCAAACCTGCCCCTTGCTGAAACAGACTATAGGCCAGATCTCCCGTTTCATTGGTCGCCGCCTGAGCTGACGCCATCAACCGACATTTAACCTCATCCGGGCTCAATTCAGGATGTACTTGTAACATCAGCGCCGCCACACCACTGGCAACTGCCGAGGCCTGCGACGTACCCGACATCAGAAAATAAGTATAGCCGTCATGAAACTCAGGATGCTCGTTAGCGATCACACTTTGCAGAGACATTTGGCCCATCATATGTCCACCCGGTGCAATAATTTCCGGCTTGACGAACCCTTCCAACGTTGGCCCGGCCGCGGAAAATGTTGCCAGGTAATCATCGCTCAGATCGTCTGGCGTATAGTGGTCCGTCATGGCGCCAACGGTGACCACATAGGGGACATTGCCTGGCACCCCAATGGTCATGGGTTCAGGTCCGTTATTACCGGCGGAGACCAAAACCACGATACCTGCACGCCAGGCTGCCATGACGGCCAAATTCAAAGGATCTTGCCAATAGTGAGACATGGGCGTGCCACTGAATGACAAGTTCATTACTCGAATATTGAATTCCTGTTGATGAGCGATGACATAGGCGATGGCTCGAATCACATGCAAGTAGTCACCTCGACCCTGCGTGTCGAAGGCACGAACAATGACCAGGTCTGCGTCAGGTGCGATGCCGTGATAACTGCCAGGCTTGTTACCCTCCAGATCTAGCGTCTTGCGTGAGCTCGCCAAGACACTCGCGATATGGCTGCCGTGGCCATTCTCGTCCGTCATCGGCAGCGTTGTCGCATTCTCAAGGGCATCATAGTAAGCGCTAATTCTCGGCTTACCAGCTGTATTCCGGCTTAAGGATTTATTCGACCAACTTCCCGTGTCGATAATAGCGACGCCCACGCCTTTGCCCGTAATACCTTGAACATGGAGCAGATCAGCATCAACCAGTGATGGGAAGAAGGTATCGCGCCGGCGCCCTTGCATGGGCAGGTTCGATTGACTCGCATATTCGATCATCAGCCCCTCGTCAAACTCGACAGCAATAGCATAATCGTCAGGTAGATCGACTGCGGGTGAGGAGAACTCCAACGTCAGCACCGCGGCCTTCTTGGGCTTTAGGCGACCCGTCGCCTCAATCACAGCACCTTCCAGTAACTCATCAATAGCAATGGGCTTACCGTCCCACAATATCTTCTCCAAGGCACCATTAGCTTCGGGCCAGGAGAGCGTCAATTGCGACAAATTGAGTTTGCGTTTTCCGAGGTTTAGTATCTCCCAACTGACCTGACGGCCCGTCACGTCCAGAGCCGGCGCACCCTTGACAGAATAGATCAGGGCAGCGGTTCGAAGATCTCTGTTGGCAGAGATACTCAGGACATTAGCATGACTTTTTAGCACCTGGATCTGGCGCTGATTCAAGCTCACGACCACCATATTCAGCTCCGTGAACTCCTCTGTGACTAAGACGTGCAAGCCATCAAGCTGAAGCTTAAGCAGGGCTAGATCACGGGCAACCACAAGAACTGGTAACATCACTTCTGCCGACGTGTCAGTAACAGAGCGCGCCATAACCGGGCCCGCTGCAGCGGCAACGACACTGTCCGCTATCATCTTTGCTGTGTCGCCCTCAGCTAAAATATTACGCGCACCCTTGTCTTCATCCGATTTCTTAGGGCGTTCGGTGTCATCCCAAAGAAAACGTACGAGATACTTAGCTTCAGACTCAGACTCAGACTCAGGCTCCGCGGCGAAGGTAGTATTGGCGAAGGTAGTATTGGCGATCAGAACGGTGATACAAACTAATACAGCGAAACATTTACAACTAAACATCATCAACCTCATGGTAACTACATCGAAACCCAACAACCGACAGGCTAGCCTGAAAGTTGCAAACCGATTACCGCCGCTCAAGGCATGACGATGCTCTAATCAATGCAGAAGTCATGCCAAAGTATCCCTCGAGCCTATGTGATTGTATTCACTGAATATTAATATTTCTCGTTGCGCAACTGAAGAATATGGCGAACGGTTCCTGATTGTTTCGAAAAAATATGGGCGCCATATTTTTCATTTCCCTATATATGGCGAACCGTGGGCGAGGATTTATTAGCGCTCTGATGACAGCATCCTGTCGGGCACACTGG
>JABBAY010000195.1 GCA_018607725.1 K189A clade bacterium | reverse complement strand
CCAAAAATCTAGGGAGCCGACGTTGGCGACTTGGGGGCTGTTAAATTGCGCGGCGGCTTGGTGTTCGGGGTGTTGCTGGTAGAGTCGCAAAGCCTCTACGGATTCGAACTGCATGATGAGCATCAGGTCCCAGCTGCGCGCATCGTGGAGTACGTCGTGGCCGATTTCAAGCTGCTGAATTTCAGCGATGCTAGCCGGCAGCGCGAGCATTTTTTGACAAAATGTCTGTATGTGCTCGGCTGGTGTATCGGCGTGATATTTTATAAAAACATAATGGTGCAGCATCAATGATACCTGTCGAGGTTAAGCCCTCCATCAGATGAGGTTGATAGGAGCCGGGTTCGTGCCGGTTGTGATGTTATTCGCCCGAGTCAGAATCATCGGGTTAAACACATCGTGGGTTTGGATATAGAGTTGGTTAGCGCGAATGCCGGCAAACACGATCTCTGCCAACTGCTCGGGCTTCATTCCCTGTTTGAGTGCTGCAGCGAAGGCTGCCCTGCCCGCCTCCTGCTCTTTCGTCAGCGTCACGGGTGCTTCAGCATTGATGAGCGATGCCGGCCGATTGCGACCACTTTCCATGATACGCGTGTCGATCAAACCCGGACAAAGAACCGACGCGCCTATTTTCAGGTTCTGAGCTTCCAAGTCACGATATAGGTTTTCAGTCAGTGCAACCACGCCGTGCTTGGTGACCGAGTACGCCGCGTTGGTACTGCCGCCGATCAAACCTGCTACCGAGGCGGTATTAACGATGTGGCATTGCGTATCTTGCACGATCATCTGCGGCACGAACACCCGCAAGCCATGAATCACACTCCAGAGATTCACGCCCAACACCCATTCCCAATCCTTCTCGGTGCTGTCCCAAGCATTGCCACCACCGCCGACACCCGCGTTGTTAAACAGCAAATGTACCGCGCCAAAATTATCCACCGCTTGCTGCTTTAAGTGCTCAATCTCATCCAGTATGGCGACGTTAGTCTTGACCGGCAGAATGGCATTCTGACCCGCTGCCTGTAACTCTTTCACTGCCTGCTGCAAGGCTTTCTCTTCGATGTCAGCCATGACCACCTGCATGCCCTCCGCCAGACACTTCTCGGTCAGTGCTCGTCCGATACCGCTGGCGGCACCAGTGATGACAGCCACTTTGCCAGTAAAATCTTGCATATTAAATCCTCTAGATAATGATAAAAAATAAACTCACCAAGCGACGCAGCAGGGTGTTATCAGCTCCTGTCTGGCACCACAATTTCTGGCGCGGCATTCAACGCCTCGATGGCGAAACCGGCGGCGGCCTTATATTGGGCCATCATTGCCTGGCGCTCTGCCTCGGGAAAGACGTCCTCAATATTATCAAACAAACCACCGCAGCGTTTGTCCAACTCGTTTAAAATGGCGAACGGCCCGGCACCACGGTTGCGCAGAACAACCGCAGAGATGCTCTCGCACAGTTGTTCATTGAACGCCGCTAACGCCTTGGCATTGATGCCGTACTCAGCGATTGCCGCACCCAACACCCGTGCATCAACAATCGCCTGACTGGCACCGTTAGAGCCTGTAGGATACATGACATGAGCGGCGTCACCCATCAGCACCACATGGTTATCTACCCAGGTTGGTACTGGGTCGCGGTCAATCATGGGGTATTCATAGACGTCTTCGGCGCCCCTCAGCATGGCTTGAATATCCACCCAGGCGTAATTCCAGTCTTCAAAGTGATGAATAAAATCTGCTAGCTCAGCCTGCTTGTTCCAGTCGCCCTGGGTCCACCCTTGCGCGTTGTCCATGGTGACTTCAGCAATCCAGTTGATCAATGCCAAGCCGGTTGTCGGATCAGCCGGCGAGATCGGATAAAACACGATGCGTTGCCGATGGGTGCCTAACCCCACGAAGGAGGCGCCAGAACGAATGGGCACTCCCTGGGTAGTGCCGCGCCACATCACAGCACCGCCCCAATGGATCGGTGGTTGCTGCGGATGCATCTGAGCCCTGATCGTTGAATGTAAACCGTCAGCGGCGATTAGCAGCGAACCCACTACTGCCAGTGTCTCGCCCGTTGTGGTGCTCACTGAGACCATGACTCCGGCAGCCGTGTTCTGATAACCCGTGACCCTATGTCCGGTTTTTATTGAATCAGCTCCCAGACGTTCCAACACGGTTCGGTACAACAGCATCTGTAATTCACCACGGTGTACCGCATACTGGGGCCAGTGATAGCCGGCCGCCAGTCCCCGAGGTTCGGCATAGACATCTTTGCCGTTTAAGCCAACTAACGCCCACTCCTGCACTTGCAAGCCAATGCTGTCCAGCACTTCAGCGCCCAGTCCGAGGGCATAAAGCTCACGCACGGCGTTTGGCTGAATATTAATCCCCACGCCCAACGCTTTCACCGTTGCCACTGATTCCAACACCAGGCACGGCACGCCAATTTGATGCAATGTCAGCGCCAAACTCAAACCGCCAATACCGCCGCCGGCGATAATGACTGGGGCTTGGCTAGCCGTTGTATTATTTGAATTCATGGTGTGGTTTATGCCTGATGCATTGATGGTCGGGTCGAGTATCGCTTACCCCTCACCGGGATACAATGTAGATGCCCTCCGTTCAAACCGATGGCACTGGGTTATACTTTCCAATCTCTGCCAACTGTGTCTGCCAAC
>JABBAY010000240.1 GCA_018607725.1 K189A clade bacterium | reverse complement strand
CTGCGTGCCAACGCCGGTGGCATGCCTTATTCGGCCAGTAAAGCCGGGGTTGTGAGTCTCGTGCAGACCGCCAGTAATACTTTCGCTGGTACGGGTGTGCGGGTCAATGCGATCTGCCCGGGTTTGATCGAAACCGGTATGACTCGGCCGACCTTTGAGCGCGCTCGAGAAAGAGGCACAGAGGAGCGTATTGGCCAGTTGAACCCGACTCGGCGCTATGGAATCCCCGACGAGATAGCTAATATGGCATTGTTTCTGGCCAGTGACGAAGCCAGCTACGTCAATGGCCAGGCCATTGCCGTTGACGGCGGATTATCCAGTACCCACCCCTTCGTGCCGGCGCGTAAGTAGATCGGCCCTCAAACCCGGCGGGTGTAATGGTCGACCACCATTGCCCCGATAAGATCTCCCTCGACATTGACCGCGGTGCGCAAGGTGTCGAGTGGGCGCTCAATCACCAGCAATATAGCGATCGCTTCCAATGGAATGCCGACTGCTATAAGTACCATCTGCATGCCAGACATGGACGCAGTTGGCATGCCCGGTGCGCCAATGGAAGAAATCATCGCCATCAAGAACACCGTGATCACCGCAATATTACTCAACTCAATACCGTACAAATACGCCAAAAAAATCGCTGCCACTGCTTCGAACAGCGCTGTGCCATCCATATTCATGGTTGCACCTAGAGGCAGGACGAAGCTACTGACCGAGGGGTGAATGCCGAGTTCCTCGTCACAGGTTTGCATGGACACCGGCAGTGTCGCCGAACTAGAGGAAGTACTGAAGGCCACGAGCAGTGGCCGGCTGATTTGGCGCAGGGTCTTTAGGGGTGAGCGGCGAGCAAACACCAGGCCGATAATAGGCAGTATGATTAGTCCATGCACTAACGTCAGGATGACCACGAGCCCGGCAAACCCAAATAGCTGACTGAGAAAGTTGGCCGTATGGCCGTCGCCGGTGTTCAGTTTAATTGTAAAATCGAACATGATCGCAAAAATGCCGAAGGGTAACAGCCGAATAATCCAGCTTAAAATTTTGAAGATGATGCGGTTAATGTGCTCGACAATCTCATACAGCTTGCTGCTCTGTGGAACCACCAGCACCATGGCGATGCCGATCAATAATGCGTTGGCAACAATGCCGAGAATGTTCATGTTCACCAGCGCTGAAAACGGGTTGACGAAGGCCTGAGTGAGAATTTGCTGGAGCACCAGGAAGATAGACTCGCTACCTGGATCGATGGTTCTGATGGAACTGACGGCACTGCCCATCTCAACTGCCGGAGGGTAGTTCGTCCAGGGGTGGATGAAAAATACCGCCACTAAACCCAAGCTGATGGCGATTAGGGTCGTGAGTAGATAGTAGCTAACAGTGATCCCACCCAAGGCCTTTAAGCGGAGGACATTACCGATACCGATAATACCGCCGATCAGTGAAAAGAAAATCATGGGTGCAATCAGCATGCGCAGGGCCGCGAGGAAAACCTTTTTAATTAACAAGATCAGCTCATAGACCGCGGGTGGAGCCATCGCTTGACGCCAACTATCGTCGGCGAATAGCCAAGCGGTGCCGATGCCAAGCAGCGCGGCAATAAAAACTTGAAAGGTTAAATTTCTAACGATCACAGCAGTGTCTTCTTAAGGTGAGCCGTGATCATAACAAACTGCGTTTTAATAGGGTAATGCTCTATCTGCCCCTCGACCCTTGATCTGATCATGGGTGGATTCCATAGCTTTTTATGAATAGCAGCGTTTTAATGCCCCCATGGACAATCTATGGCTGGTTATGACATCGGCGTTGTTCCTGATCGCGACTGCGATCTTGATTCCGACCTGGCGACGTCAGCAGACGTTTCGAAAGCTCTACGAGGCGAATCCATTGCCTCTGTTTTGTCTCGACCCTACGCAAAAACTGATTCAGTGTAATCAGGCTTTCGCCCGTTTGCTGGGTTATAGCAGCAGTGCAGAGTGCATCGCCTTGTTCAATGAATATCCGCACTACGAACAGGCGGAGTTCGATGTGCTAGAAGCCCTCCTGCAAAATCCGCTGGAATTTGACGGTGCCACTGAGCCCAGCCTCCGTCTGGTCAGTCGTTACGGTGATCGGCTGTATCGGCAAGTTAAGTTTTTCCAGCGTCAGACTTGGGGTCGATTTAACTTGTATTTAACAGATGACGGTCAGCCGCAATTCGTGACTCGTCAGCACGCAGAATTTGCACATTTTATCCAGCAGCCGCTGTTCCCCGCATTTATTCTTGATGACAGTTTGACCATCAGCTCAGCCAGCCCCATGGCTATTCGGTACTTTTCTCTGGGGGATGCGAGCGCTGCCAGGCCCAAACTCAGCACCCTGTTTCCAGTCAATGATCGGACCCGTGTGGTGGCGTTGATCGAGCGGCGACTGGCGGCGAATAATCGGGCCTCGTTGACCTTTGCGGCCTTGCTGAAAACCGCCGAAGTGCGTGAATGTCAATGGCACTTTATACGTGCGGAGGAGCCTGTGAAAAACATTCTGGTGTTGTGCAGTATGGGTTCAGGAGAGCCACCACTAACGTCGTGGCTGGATTTACTCGTTGATACGACCTGGGGACACTGGACTATTGATCTGCCTCAGCAAACTTTGGTGCTGTCTGATCGTTGGCGATCATACATTGGTTACGATTCTCCAGCCACTGAGCAGCCACTTGGCTTTTGGCGCGAGATTATTGCGCCCCTAGATCAGGATCGTGTGATCGCAGCACTGACGGACTACATCAGCGGCGAAGTCGATACATTCTCGTTAGAGCATCGTTTGGCTGGCCCTAACGGCGTTGAGCATGCGGTGACTTCAACTGCAACGGCGATGGTTAGGGCTGAGTCGGGGGAGGTCATTCGAGTTTATGGGCTACATATCGTCGCACCCAAAGTTGGTCGGCGTGGATCGCGCTTGCTGCCATCAAGTGATTCAAGGGCTGGCGCTGGGGCCGCTGAAATTGTCGACGTTTCTTCCATTGCGCATGCACTGCTGAACTTCAACGCTATCATCCTCGGCTACGCCTATCTATTGCGGCGAATCGACAAACTACCGGTGCCGGCTTTAGCGCTCATTGAGACGATTGACGAAGCAGCGCTGGAAATACGGGATTTGCTCTCGACAGAAACAGCGACCGACAGCAAGACTCACAGGCCGCTGAGCCTTTTGGATGATCTGAATACGGAGCTTGGTACCGCTGTACAAATTACCGGCATCAAGCTGTCGTCAGATCAGTTCGCCCATGTGCAGGCACCCCTGCGCCAAATGGTAATGTTTTCTCAGTTAGCTGGCCAGGACGCGCCACCGAGTTTGCTGAAGTGCGAGCTTAGCATGGCTTTGTCGACGGATAACTGTAGCGTTTGTGGCGCTTCGCTAGGCGCCGATCAATGGTTAATACTCAGGTTAGAGCAGCCCGGCCTCGTGCTCGACCGAGCCTACCGGGTGTATGGATTTAAGCCCGGAGCATCAACTAGCCGAGTCGGTGGTGACAATCCCCTTGCTGAACTAAGTCAGATATCACATAACCTAGGCGGGCACCTGATTCTCGATGGTCTGATGGATACGACCCAGCTGACGGTCTATTTGCCGATCGAATCGGGCTTTGCAACCAAGGTCGTTCAAGGTCGAAATCCTCAACTAGCGGGTTTACAGCGAATTACAGTCATAGACGATCAGCCAGCAGTGACAGGGTTTCTCAGTATCATCTTAAGCCAGGCGGGCTACGAGGTGACGATCTATAATGACCCTGTCATGGCCCTTGATCGGCTGCGCAGACAGCCCGATGCCACTGACCTGATTATCACCGATCAATATATGCCTAACCTTTCGGGTCATGCCATCATTCAGGCTATGCGGCAGGTGCGTGCCGATCTGCCGTTGATCTTGTGCTCGGGTCATTCGGAACATTCCATGATGGACTCGACCTCAGCTACGTCAATTCACACGATTCGAAAACCCTTTGAGCCCGCTGCATTACTCGAAATAGTCGCGGGTATATTCGAGCACCGGTCAGTCCTGCCCTAAGCTGGGGGCTATAGATGCGCTGAATCGTTAGGTGTTGAGCTCTGAGGCATCTGCGCTAGTGCGGCAGAGAGGGACTCGCCGATTGGCCGATGAATGACCAAATCACAAAGACCATCTAAGTCAGTGGCTTCATTGTTGATGAGTATCAAGCGAGCACCTTGCTGGCCCGCGACTCGCGGCAAGCTGGCCGCCGGATAGACGCTCATCGACGAGCCCATCGCCAGCAATAGATCGCAGTTGAGCACAGCCTCGTGGGCACGCTGCATCTTAGCTTCAGGCATAGCTTGGCCGAATGAAATTGTCGCGGTCTTAATCATACCGCCACAGACCTCGCAATAGGGTAACTGATCGTTTTGCATGAAAGCTTGCTTGATCGGCGCCAGTTCATAGCGTTGGTGACAGTCGAGGCAGGTGGCGTAGTTCGCGTTACCATGAACTTCGATGACCTGACCGTCGTCAACTCCGGCCCGTTGGTGTAAGCCGTCGACATTTTGAGTGATAACACAGTGCAGTTTACCGAGTTGGGCGAGCTTGGCGACGCCGATGTGGCCAGTATTGGGCGTCGCCGTTGCCATTAGGTCGGGACCACTGAACTTTCGACGCCAGGATTCTCGACGCACAGTCTCGGACCGAACAAAGTCGCTGAAATCGATGGGCGTCATCGTCTTCCAAACACCCATTGGCCCTCGAAAATCTGGAATACCCGATTCGGTGCTGATACCAGCACCGGTAAACACGACAATGCGTTGCGCTTGTTGCAAATGGGCAGCTAACGCATCGATCTGCGCCTGCCATCGTGGATCCCTCGTTGCGGTTGAGTCCGTGGGCTCTGGCTTAGAGGGCGTTAAAGCAGTGGGCGGCGCAAAACGGTCAGACATCGTAGGCGGGCTCCTAAATGATATGGGCGAGTCGGCCTAAGGATGCCGGTAGTTGATAGACTAATCAAATGATTGACCGACTCGCTACCTATTTCCTGTTTCTCCGTTCGGTCCACATTTTCTGCCAGTCTCTTTGTCCATGAGGCTATAGACACTATGCATGATGTAAGCGCGGTACTGGCAGTGCTCGGTATTGTTTTACGGGTGCCGAGCATTGCCCGTGGCAACCTTCGTTACGAGAACCGAGACAATGCCGGAGCCTCGATACTTTTTCCCGACGGAGAGCTGTATTCAGGCCCGGCGCCTGGCTGGACGATTACTCAGGCTGTCCCGGTCATCGAATTGCAGCTGAATAACCCCGTTAACTCACGTTTGATCTGGGTCCATGAGAATCAAGACAAATTATACGTCGATTCTGGTTATATGCAGACAATGTTGGGCCGATTACGGAAACACTGGGTTGTGTAAGCGGCTGAGGCTGATGGGCTGGCAGTCATCTGAGCCAATGGTATTCGCTATGAGAGGCAGATGATTAGAACCCAGCAGGGTGATGTGTTGGATAGTTGAAGTTGCGCCTCGGAGAGAGCAATAATATTGGCAGCAAAAGTTATCTGATGTGCTGTGTGGTTGTCTTAGTGGTTGTCGCATTGTCGCATTGTCGCGCTGACGATTCTGTACGTGCCCGGTGTTGCCGAGACCATTGAAGGCGCACTGTTGGGCTTTCTGGCCACAGATCTACTTAAACCACGGCGAATCGTTTTCAGCGATCGATGCGTCACTCGTACCGCTGACGCTCACCCTGAGGGCGCTCGAGTAGCTATACTCGAGTAGCTATAAGGGTAGCTATACGATTAACTAGGCAAGTTATAGTAGCCTATGCCGGTCGTGTCCCGGCCACTCAGAGGTAACGATAAAATGGGATTTTACGACAAATACTTGCTGCCTAAGCTTTTGAATTTAGCGATGAAGGCACCTGAAATGACGCGCTTACGGCGAGATTTAGTGCCGCTAGCCACGGGCCGCGTGCTGGAGATCGGTGTCGGGTCGGGGTTGAACCTGCCGTTCTATGATCGGAATGTGCACGTCACCGGTGTTGACCCCTCCCTCGAACTGCAGGCCTACGCTCGCGAGATTGCCAGGGACGGGAAACTCGATGTGGAGTTTCTGGCGGTGGGCGCTGAAGCCATTCCGCTGGAAGATAAAATCTTTGATACAGCCGTGATTACCTGGTCCCTATGCACGATTCCAGATCCAGATGCCGCATTGCGAGAGGTCAGGCGCTTGCTGAAGCCCGGTGGCAAACTGATATTTATTGAACACGGCGAATCACCAGAGGCGAACATTGCCAGCTGGCAGCGCCGGATTAATCCGACCTGGAACAAGCTGGCGGGTGGCTGTCATTTAAACCGCCGGCCGGATACTTTGATCCTGCAGAATGGTTTCCAGGTCATAGAAATGACAGAGGGTTATATCCCCGGGCCGAAAATTGCGACCTACAGCTACCGGGGTATGGCGACAGTCGCCTAACGTATGCCGTGCATGCGTTTATGCAACAGGGGTGAAAGCGCCAGCACGACGATAGCCAGGCCAATGGCGACCCAGGCGAGTTTCTCAAACACCGAGCTGTAGACCGCCAGGGAGGTCAGCGCATCGACTGCCCCTGTATCGTTGTCGTCGATAGCCATGGCGCCGGCGATCATGCCGGCCACATAGGCTGCGAAAGCGCTGGACAGGAACCAGACCCCCATCATCATGGCCGCGATGCGCTTCACCGAGAGCTTGGTGATCATTGACAAGCCCACCGGTGACAGGCACAGCTCACCGGTGGTGTGCAGCAAGTACATCAGGGCCAACCAGATAATCGATACCTTGCCGTCCGGGCCCGCCAGGGAAGTGCCATAGACCAGTACGGCAAAGCCCAGGCCCACCTGGAGAATACCCAGACCAAATTTTGCCGGAGTGGTCGGTTCAAGACCTTTGGCAGCAAGCTTGACCCAGACCCAGGCAAATACAGGTGCCAGAAAAATAATGTACATGGGATTGAGCGCCTGGAACATGCCGGCGGTAAAGAAATCGCCCATATTGATGTTCCGGTCAGTGAACAGGGTCAAGGATGAGCCAGCCTGCTCAAACAGGGCCCAGAACATTACGGACACGGAGATCAAAAACAGCATGACGAGCATCCGATCGCGATCAACCGGGCTGCAACGTGCCAACGAGAACCAGATCCCCCAGCCCAGTACGATCGCACCCATCACGAGCAATAACAGACCCAGCTCGGTGGTTTGTTGAATGAGTTGCCAAATACCGAATACCCCGACCACACCCAGCAGGTAGATCAAACGTTCGCGGTTGATGCCGGGTATCACCGGAGCAGCAAGCCATTCCGGTGCGGGTGGCTCGCCGAATCCGAGCAGGTGGCGGCGGTAAAAGTGAAACACGCCCAGGCCGAACAGCATGCCTATCCCGGCCAGCCCAAAGCCATAACGCCAGCCATAGGTTTCGCCCAGATAAGCGCAGGCCAAAGTCGCAGTGAAGGCCCCCAGGTTGATGCCCATATAGAAGATCGTAAAGCCGGCATCGCGGCGGGGGTCTTTGGTGCCATAAAGCTGGCCGACCATGGTTGAGATATTGGCTTTGAGGAACCCAACGCCGATAATAATAGCCGCTAATGATAGGTAGAACGTCTGTTCGTAAAAACCGTCCCGCTGAATGACCAATTTCCCATCAACCCATTGTTCCACCGCGGCCTGGCCCTCAAAGGCCATGCCGAAGTGGCCGCAGACGAGGAGGAAGGCGCCGAATGCCACCGCCTTGCGGTAGCCCAGATAACGGTCGGCGACAAGGCCACCGATGACGGGCATGGCATACACCAGTGAGCCGTAGCTGCCGTAGATCAAGCCGGCCTCACGGTCGCCGAATAAAAAATGCTTAGTCAGATACAGCATCAGCAGGGCGCGCATACCGTAATAACTGAATCGCTCCCACATCTCGGTAAAAAACAGGACGTAGAGGCCCCGCGGATGGCCAAGAATATCCTGCGCTGACTCCTGATCTGTGGTCACATCATTGGCGCTCATGGGCAATTCGCTCGTTTTTGCTGGCTCAGATTAGTGAAGGCCTGGGGTGTCTGGGTCTGCATGAATTCAATCACCTGACGGGCGCAGACGGGTGGCAAGTCCTTAGAGGTATCGACTCGAACGTCATACAGGTCGTGGGCGTGGCAGACTTCAAAATGGCCGACGGCAGTCCCCGGGAACCGGCCGGGGCGAGCGTTCTCCCTGGCTGAGAGCACTTCTCTCGGGCACTGGACGCCAACGAACAGGACATACAGACCTGCAAATGCCTGCAAGTAATCATCGAGAAATTCGGGTTCCAGAATAATGTCATCAATGATGACATTGGTGCCTGATCTGACCATGGCCGCGATAGCCCGGCGCATTCCGTATAGCATTTGTTTGCCGATAGGGCCAAATTCTACCGCCGTATGCATACCGTGGGCGTCGGTGACCGGCACGACATTCAGGCCCTGGGCGCCAGGGCTGCCAGCAGGTGAGTTCAGGCCACGATACTTGTCAGGCATGCCGTCCCGAAACTGATCGAGCGCCATATGCAAATACAACGTCGGCAACTGCTCTTGGAGTTCATAGGCAAGGGTTGTCTTGCCGGAACTGGAGGTGCCATTGAGAAAGATGATTTTACCGCCCTGCATATTACCTGATGATCCTGGCTACTATTAATTCGGCCTAATGCTTACACAGAAACCTGAGCCATTCCATCCTTGTTTTCACTCCTGTGTTTACTCAGACTGCGGGCTGCGAAAGAGGGCGAATATCGTGCGTCAAGATCACCGGCCTTATTGGCTAAAACAGATGGCAGACTGGCTGAATCAAACTTACGTCGATAGGATCTGTCGGCCGCAGTTTGAAGTCAGTGGTTGTGACCTGCGGGTGCTGAATCCCCGCTATCTGCAGATTTCCGGACCCAATATCACCGTTGGTGATCATGTGCATTTCATGGCGCTGGCAGATAAACCGGTCCGTTTGGCGGTGTTTGAAGGTCTGGGCAATATTAGCATCGGTGATTATAGTATTGTGAATCCCGGTGTCAGAATTTCCTCCGCGGACGCCATCACAACGGGCCATAGCTGCATGCTTGCCATGAATTGCTATCTCACTGATGCAGATTGGCATGATCTGCAACATCGTATTTACGCGCCGGGTGCGCACCGCCCCATCGTGCTGAAAGATAATGTCTGGGTGGGTGACAGTGCGCTGATTACCAAGGGTGTTACCGTTGGCAATAATAGTATTGTCGGCGCCTACGCGGTTGTAACGAAGGATGTGCCAGACAATACCATTGTCGCTGGCAATCCAGCACGGGTCATTCGCAGCCTTGATGCCGCTCATCTCACTACCCGCCAACAATTGTTCACTGCTGAGACGAGTTATGACGACTTTGAGGCCGATTATTATCGGCGTCAACTCAAGGGCAATCAATTGGCTCACTGGTTACGTAGTCTGATCAAGCCGCGAACCACTGACTAGGCAGGAAACCTCGTGTCAAAGGCTATTTCATAGCGCTGCACAAAGGCCTCGTGAGAGATTTGATAGCGTTGGGTCTGATCGCTCTCCAGATTATAGACTGCCGTTAGGCAGCCCAACTGGGCACAGATCTCGGGCGACCAGCCGCCGAGCAAGCCATAAATGTAGCCGGCGCGAAATGCATCCCCACAGCCTGTAGAGTCGATGGCGCAATCGCTTGCCACGGCCTGAATTCTGGTCGGTATGCCATTGGCACTATAGATGTCTACGCCCTCGGCGCCGTGGGTCACTATCACTTGGTGATTGCCTGCGAGGATGGCCTTGGCGTCCATGCCGGCGTTGTGTTGCAAGATCTGCCATTCGTGACTGTTGACGATCAGGTAGCCACAGAGATTGAGTAATTCGACTAAGTCGGCCTGATCGAACTCTGCCAGTCCCTGGCCCGGATCGAACATGATGGGAATGCCCAGTTTCGCGAGATCCCTGGCCTGACGCAGCATGATGGGCGCGTCCTCTGGCGCTAAGACCGCCAGCGTCACCGCCTCTATGCCCTGGATAGTGCTGGGCAATGGCCGGCGCGGCGAGACCGCTGCACCAGCGTGGAACGCCGTGATCTGATTACCCTGTTCATCGCTAATTAAGACTGCAGAGGCGCACTGAGCGTAGTCGGGATCAATGATAATGTTGCTGATATCCATGCCCAGTGCCTGTAAATGCTGCCGGTAATGGTCGTCGAAGTTTCGTCCCGCGGCAGAGACGGGCAGTACCGCGACGCCTAATTGATGCAAGCCGTAGGCGATATTCAGCCCGCAACCACCAAAACTGGTGCTCAACTGTGCGAGCTGCAGGGAGATATTCAGACCAGTGACTGGAAACTTAGCTTGGTAATCATGAAATGAGCCGGGATAGCGGCCAATTAAATCCAGCGCGACGCTGCCGCACACCATCACTGTGGACATGGTTCAGTTGCTCCTTGATACGAACGGGTTTGCTTTTGTGGCCGGATTCGTGGAAATATCTCTATCGTGCACTGCCTGCTTTGTGAGTTTGCTTGCCACCGACACGTCAACCTTTCAATCTCCAGAGTATACCTGTGATGGCAGACCTTACCTTAATGATTCAAGCCTGCTTCGGCCTGAGCATGTTTATCGCGATCGGCTGGGCGCTGGGCGAGAGCCGTCAAATGCCGGATTGGCGGGTCTTGCTCGGCGGTCTGGGCCTGCAGTTGCTGCTGGCGTTGTTGCTGTTCAAGGTGCCTTTCGTTAGAGAAGCACTGACTTTACTGAACCGCGGTGTGGTGGCCGTCGCCAGCGCCACCGATGCGGGTACCCAGTTCGTGTTTGGCTATCTCGGTGGTGATCCGTCGAATATCGCGTATCCCTATGCGATTACCGATGCGGGTTCCACTTACATTCTGGCATTCCGTGTCTTGCCTCTGATCCTGTTTTTTACAGTAGTTTCAGCGGTGCTCTGGTATTACCGGATTCTGCCCTTAGTGATCCGCGGTTTTTCGGCGGTCTTACGGCGAAGCATGGGGGTCGGGGGTGCAGTGGGGGTGAGCGCAGCGGGGAATATCTTCCTTGGTATGGTCGAGGCGCCGTTGCTGATCAGGCCTTACTTGAACAGGTTGACCCGCAGCGAACTGTTTATTGTCATGACCTGTGGGATGGCGACTGTGGCTGGATCGGTGATGATCTTCTATTCGATCATCCTGCAGGGCGTTATAGTCGATGCCTTGGGGCATATCCTGACGGCTTCGGTCATCAGTGCGCCGGCAGCGATTATGATGGCGCGAGTTATGATTCCTGGCGATGAATCCTCGGGCAGTGACCAGCTTATCGACCCGGTGAACTATCATGGTTTGCTGGATGCTGTGACTCGCGGCACCGCCGACGGCATTCGGTTGATGGTGAATGTTGGCGCTATGTTAATTGTGCTGATCAGCTTGGTGGCGCTGCTGAATAGTCTGCTCAGCCTATTGCCGCTACTCGATGATGAGTTACTGACCATGGAGCGGATCTTGGGTTGGTTGTTTGCACCGCTGGCGTGGCTAATGGGTATTCCTTGGCAAGAATCAGTGGTAGCCGGTTCGTTGCTGGGCGCCAAAACAGTGCTCAACGAGCTTATCGCGTTCTTTGCGTTGGCGGCCCTGGAACCTGGCCAGTTATCGGTTAAATCCACCTTGATTATGACCTACGCAATCTGTGGATTCGCGAACTTTGGTAGTCTCGGTATTATGATCGGTGGTCTGAGCGCCATGTGCCCCGAACGCCGATTGGAGATCATGGCCCTGGCACCCAAATCATTAATTTCGGGGACCCTGGCGACCTGTATGACAGGGGCTATCGCCGGCCTGATACTAGGTTGAGCCGAATAGCCTGACGGTCACGGCTAATGCACGCTTGCATCGAATCGCTGAAGGGCATCGATAATCTGCTGGATGTCGGTGTCCGTGATATTTAGGTGGGTCACCAGGCGCGGCCCAGACAGGCGAATACCCTGAGTCTCCAGGTAAGTCGATAGAATTTTGATGTCGACACTGGTGGGATCCAACATCACCATGTTGGTGTGTACCGGGCTTGCGAGTCTTACATGCTGCAGGTCTGCAATGGCACGTCCAAGGTGCGCGGCGCGCACGTGGTCGTCCTGCAGGCGTTGCACATGGTGCTGGAGCGCATAGATACCACTGGCTGCGATCACGCCGGCCTGGCGCATGCCGCCGCCCAGCATCTTGCGCAGCCGCCGGGCACGCTGAATCAGTGCCACATCGCCCACCAGCAAAGAGCCCACCGGGCAGCCCAGGCCTTTTGATAGACAGATCGAGACTGAATCAAAATACCGACAGATATCGATGGCCTCGACCCCAAGCTTAACCGCGGCATTAAATAAACGCGCACCATCAAGGTGGCGCTGTAATCCAGCAGCCTGCACCAGGGTTGAATATTCCTTCAGGTAATCCATGGCAAGCACTTGGCCTGCCTGAGTATTCTCCAAGCACACCAGACGTGTCCGAGCGAAGTGAAAGTCATCGGGCTTGATGGTTTGAACAACCTCATCGAGATCGAGTTCGCCACGGTGATTGAAGGGCAGGGGTTGCGGCTGGATACCGCCCAGAACGGCGCCGCCGCCGCCCTCATACTTATAGGTGTGAGCCTGTTGGCCGGCAATATATTCATCTCCCCGCTCACAGTGGCTCATCAGTGCCAGTAGATTACCTTGGGTACCGCTACTCACATAGACCGCGGCGGCCTTGCCAGTGAGGGTCATGGCTAGCTGCTCCAGCTGGTTGACCGTGGGGTCTTCGCCATAAACATCATCGCCGGTTGCGGCGACCCGCATCGCATCAAGCATGGGCGCTGTAGGTTGGGTCACTGTGTCGCTGCGTAGATCAATCACTGAATGGGCCATCGTCAAATCATTAAGGAATGGCATAATAGCCTGTCGGCGAGAGACGAGCCAGATTAAATAATTGGCGATTTCGAGTTATATATATCAACAAGATAAATGCTTTAATTAATGTGTAATGTTATCCGTGGAACCCTCCATTGACAATTCACAGAGGCCTCGCTAAGGTGCGTTTCCGGTTCATAGGTGGCCCTTGAGGGTCGGGATGCAGTTTATGTATACAGGCATTGTTCAAGCGATGTTGCCGATCGCTTCTCTAGAAAAGAAACCCGGCCTTTGGACCTTCAGCGTTGTGCTGCCAGCTGATCTAACTGGCGAGCTGACCCTGGGCGCCAGCGTTGCAGTCAACGGCACCTGTTTTACAGTGACGGCCATGGCGGCTGCCGAAGTTTGGTTCGATGCCATTGCTGAAACGCTGGCTTTGACCAATTTGAAAAATATCCAGGTCGGGACCCTCGTGAACATCGAACGCTCGGCTCGGGCCAACGCCGAAGTCGGTGGGCACGTCCTGTCAGGGCATGTGGTGGATACTGCCACAGTGGTGAATATCGAAAATACCGAGAACAATCGCCGAATCACATTTCGAGGCCGACCTGACTGGATGAAGTACGTGTTCAGCAAGGGCTATCTGGCGCTCAATGGCGCGAGCCTGACGATCGCGGCGGTTAATCAACAAGAATTCGCGGTCAACTTAATCCCTGAAACGTTGCGGCGGACTAATTTTGCGCTGCTGCAGATCGATGACCTGGTGAATGTGGAAATTGACCAGCAGACCCAGGTGATCGTTGATACGGTAGAGCGGGTGATGGCCGAGCGGGCCGCCAGCGCCACTTGATGCTTGTGCTCGGAATGGTTTTCCTTAAGATGCCCTGCGATAAGCGCTGAGTTAAAGGTACCGGTTTGGAACTGCAGTTATTTGATACCTACGAGCGCAAAGTGCGCACATTTGAGCCCCTGGTGCCAGGCGAGGTCAGCTTGTATTGCTGTGGGCCAACGGTCTATAACTATGCCCATATAGGCAATCTACGCACCTACCTGTTCGAAGACGTGCTACGCCGGGTCTTGGTCTTGAACGGTTACCAGGTCAAATTGGTGATGAATATCACCGATGTCGGGCACCTCACTTCTGATGCCGACACAGGCGAAGATAAAATGGAGTTGAGCGCCCGGCGAGCCGGCATGAATGCCTGGGAGATGGCGGAGTTCTATGCGGCGGCGTTCAAGCAGGATCTGAGCCTGCTGAATATCAGTGAGCCCGACATCTGGTGTAAAGCCACAGATCATATTCAAGAGCAGATCGATTTCATTCTTGACCTGCAAGCCAAGGGTTTTACCTACCAGACCAGTGATGGGATCTATTTTGACTCTCGCAAACTTGACCATTACGGCTATCTGGCACGGCTTGATGTTGCTGGCTTGATGGAGGGTGCGCGGGTCGAAAGTGAGCGGCATTTCGTCACTGACTTCGCCCTTTGGAAATTTTCGCCCGCCGACGAACAGCGGCAGATGGAGTGGGACAGCCCTTGGGGCCGTGGTTTTCCTGGCTGGCACATAGAGTGTTCGGCAATGGCAGCGAAATATCTGGGCGACTATTTTGACATTCACTGCGGGGGTGAGGATCACATCTCCATCCATCATACCAATGAAATTGCCCAGTCCGAGGCCAGTCGGGGTACCCGTATGGCCAACATCTGGATGCATGGCTATTTTCTGCAGATGGACAATGCCAAGATGTCGAAGTCCACTGGCGGCTTTCTGCGCCTAGAATCTATCGAGGCACAAGGCCTACCTGCTGTGGCGTACCGATATTTTTGCCTGACCGCCCATTATCGAACCCAGATGTCATTTTCTTGGGAGAGTCTGGAGTCTAATGGGATCGCTTTGCAGCGACTGTATCAGGCGGCTTGGGAATGGGGCGAGCCGAGTGAGGTCGATGCAGATTTCTACCAGCGGTTTCTGAATTTCGTGAATGATGACCTGAACATGCCCAGAGCGCTGGCGCTAACCTGGGATCTGGCGAAATCCAGCCTGCCGAATTCAGTCAAGAAAGCCACCTTACTGGCCTTCGATGAGGTTTTTGGACTAGATATTAAACACTGGCAGCCGGCGGTGATCGAGGTCCCCGAGGCGGTTCAAATACTGGCTCAACAGCGCCAGCAAGCCCGCCAAGACAAGCAATGGCAATTGGCCGACGAGTTACGAGCGGCTATAGCCGAGGCGGGCTTTCAGGTCGAAGACAGTCGAGCCGGGCCGCTCCTCAAGCCACTGTAGTTGTGCCGTTTGCTCGGGGTTTCAGGTATGAAACTCTCGCCAAGCATCGATATCAGTGGCGGCGCTCGCATCGAGTTCAATCCCCATATCATAGTCATCACCATCGGCTGGACTGACCCAACGGACTTCGCCCGTGACAAAGTATTTGGTCGGCCTCGCGCTGATATTGACCCATAGATCGAGTCTGCTGCCGATGGGAACGCAGGTGCCAGCAACGATGCGTAAGCCGCCAGCCGAGGTTTCTCGGGTATTACAGGAGAGCGTTATGCCGGTCATGTCCGGGTCTGGGCAAGCAGTAATTTGGACAAACAGCTTTTCCAGGTTAGGCTGCCGAGTCTCCCGTCGTTGTGCCGATGACGGTGGGGCCGTCTGCAGTAGGCTCTTGCGAATGCCAATGAAGCGTGTGATTTTTGCCATCAACAGCGAGGTTGTCATGAGCTTATCCTTCGTCAGTGGGTCTCGTCATCCGTGATAACGTAGTTGCACTGATTCACGGAGCGACGATCGTGCCAACTCAGAAAAAATATTATATTTTCATATATTTCATGGGCTTAAGGCCTTTTTGTCTATGCTTTCCGCGTCCCTGTGCGTATACTGCGCTGACAATTTCTGCCAAGACTGACGTAAATTGGCACACTGATAAAATCCCATCAAGGGCATGCCTAATTTTATGACAACCTTCTTCTCGAGCGTAGCTAAGCGGCAACAGGCGACGGGGTCCTTGCTTTGTGTGGGCCTGGATACTGACCAAAAACGGCTGCCGGCCCATCTGCAAACTCAGCCCGATGCGATATTTGCTTTCAATAAAGCCATTATCGATGCCACAGCTGACCAAGCGTGTTGCTTCAAGCCTCAGATTGCCTACTACGCCAGTCAGGCGGCGGAGGATCAATTGCAGGCCACCATTGCTTACCTACGAGAATTACAGATACCGGTACTGCTAGATGCCAAACGGGGCGACATTGGTAGTACCGCGGCACATTATGCGCGAGAAGCGTTTGAGCGTTATGGCGCTGACGCGGTGACCGTCAATCCCTATATGGGTTATGACTCCATGGTCCCGTATCTCGAATATCAGAATAAGGGCGTGTTTATCTTGTGCCGGACTTCAAATCCCGGTGGTGCAGATATTCAAAATCTGACCTTAAGCGATGGCAGGCGAGTCTTTGAATATGTTGCCGAGGAGGCTGCAGGTCGCTGGAATCAATTTGGTAATATCGGCTTGGTGACCGGGGCAACCCAGCCAGAAGAACTGGCCCGAATCCGTGCGATCAGTGGTGACATGCCGTTTTTAGTGCCTGGTGTCGGCGCCCAAGGTGGTGATGTCGAGGCGCTAATGACCGCAGGGCAGGGCGGAATGATGATCATCAGCTCGTCGCGGGCGGTAATTTATGCCTCTAGCGACGAAGATTTTGCTGACGCCGCCCGGGCTGCGGCCACTGCCACGCGGCAGGAGATCAACCGGCACAGGAACAGCGCACGATGAAAGCTGAGACCCTGCGCCTCGGCTTTAAGCTGGTTTTTCTGCTCGCAGTGCTCGTGGTTTGTGGGTTGACGCTGTCCCGTTCGCAACTGCCGGGCACCGAAATGCTTTGGGACAAGGCCAGTCATTTTATGGCCTTTCTGGTCTTGGCATTTTTACTCGATTATGCGGTCCTGGGTTATTGGCCCAAGTGGACGGGTTTGGTTCTATTTGGACTTGGCATAGAAATCGCGCAATGGTTTACTGGTTATCGCCATTTTGAGTTACAGGATCTTGCCGCCGATGCTTTGGGAGTAACGGCTTATCTGGTACTTCGGCCCCAAGTCGCGAAAATTCCGATGCTCAGATCATTGAGTCATTACACCTAACGCTTCTTACCTCACTCACCTGCAGGACAAATCACGTATGTATCTCTTTCAAAACAGTATCATCAACAGAGAATTCAGACTTGGCGCCTGGTGTCGGTATGTAGTCATGATATTGACCTTGGCACTGCTGGTCTCTGGACAGGCGCAAGCTGACTGGATCCTAGAAAACGGGCCCTCCAGCCTGAATTTCGTGTCGATCAAAAACAATGCAATCGCTGAAGCCCATACTTTTAAGAGCCTTCGCGGATCAGTTGAGAAGGGCGGCGGCGCGCTCGTTTACATCGACTTGGATAGCGTCGAGACCCTGATTCCTGTGCGCAACGAGCGCATCCGCAACCTACTACTAAGCACCAGTGAGTTTCCAGCGGCAACTGTTACCGCGAGCCTCGACTTAGCTCCCATGCTGGCACTTGCGGCAGGAGAATACTTGCAGATGGATCTGACAATTAACCTCGGACTTCATGGTGTGGAGGCCACAAAGACTCTCGCTGTCAGACTCTTCAGGCTGTCTGAGCAGGCCTTTCAGGTCAGTAGCATCAAGCCGCTGATGATCAACGCCGCTGACTTTGGACTAACAGGTGGCATCGAAGCGCTACGGGAGATTGCCAGTTTACAATCGATTACCCCGGTTGTACCCGTCAGCTTCAGCTTGGTGTTTCGACAAGCTGAATAAGCCGTGAGCGGGCTGGACGTGAGCCTTAGAGCGAGTCAAACCATGAGCTCAATGGCGAAGTCAGCCCAGATCGGGCAGTGGTCCGAGGGTTTTTCCATACCGCGCACTTCATAGTCGATGCCGGCGTCAATCGTCGCGGGCGCCAGGCCCTTGGATGCCAATATCAGATCAATCCGCAGACCGCGTTTCGGTTCCGCCTCAAAACCACGGCTGCGATAGTCGAACCAACTATAGGTGTCATTCGCAAATGGCTTGAGTTTGCGGTATGTATCAACCATTCCCCAGTTCAGCAGCTGTAAAAGCCATTCGCGCTCTTCCGGTAGAAAGCAACATTTTCCCTCGCGCAACCAACGCTTTGCGTTCGGCGCGCCAATGCCAATGTCCAGGTCAGTGGGCGCGATATTCATATCACCCATCAAAACCAGTGGCTGTTCAGGGTCATAGTGACGGGCGAGTAATTCGGTCAAATGGGCATAGAAATCGCGTTTGTTCGGGAACTTGGTGGCATGAGCACGATTTTCGCCCTGGGGAAAGTAACCGTTCATCACCGTCAAAAGGCGGCCGTCGGCCAGTGCGAATTGCCCGCTAACAAAGCGGCGTTGACTCTCATCGTCGTCCGTACTGAAGCCACAGACGGGATTGAGGGCCGGCTGGCGCGACAGCAACGCGACACCATGATGGCTTTTTTGACCGTGAAACACGGCGTGGTAACCCATAGCGTTAATGGCCTCTAGGGGAAAGTCAGCGTCAGTAACCTTGGTTTCTTGCAAGCCGATGATGTCGGGAGAATGCGAATCAATCAGGGTTTGTAACTGGTGCAGTCGAACCCGAAGGCTGTTGACGTTAAACGAAGCTAT
>JABBAY010000137.1 GCA_018607725.1 K189A clade bacterium | reverse complement strand
ACCTACCATGACAAAAGTCGTTGGACCAGCCAGGGCTCCGATCGTCACGATCAAAATAGCCCAATGATAAAAATCGATGCTGGTTCCCACTTTCTTCATCTAATAGGCACCTCTGGCAGTGATGACAGCGAGAGGCGTCCGTAGCAGAATCATTAAGTCCTGCCAAAACGATCTGGTTCGGATATAGGCGATATCCAAATCTACCTGTTGTTCGAATTCAATATCCGATCGACCACCAACTTGCCAGGTACAGGTGATGCCGGGCGTGACAGCCAGACGGCGATGATGGTACAAGGTGTACTGTGCGACTTCTGACGGAATTGGCGGTCTTGGTCCCACCAGAGACATGTCTCCTCTCAATACATTCAACAGCTGTGGGAGTTCATCGAGAGAATACTTTCTGATGAAAGCGCCGACGCGCGTGATACGTGGGTCTTGAGCCATTTTAAAGCGCAAACTTTTTTGATCGCTTTGCGCAGACAAATTCGCTTTCTTTGCTTCAGCATCCACAACCATCGAACGAAACTTAAAAAAGTCAAAATGCTTGCCGTGGAGGCCGCAACGAGTTTGACAAAAAAACACCGGACCTTTTGATTCCAGTCGAATTGCGATTGCCACAATCAGCATCAGTGGTGACAGGGCAATCAGTAATAAAGCGGAGGCGATGACATCGAAGCCGCGCTTAAGACTGGGATACCAGGCTGAGTCTGTCTCCACTGGTGCCGTGGCATAACGGATCAAATTGAAGTCTTGTGTAAGTCCGATGTAGTTTGCGCCACTGTTGCTTGTGGCGGCTGAATTAAGTTCTCGAAGCGCTTGTAGGGCGGTCATTGTATTGCTCCTGTTGGATTTGAATGTTGCTAACAGGTAATACATGGCAACCGCTGTGCCAAAAACTTAAGTTATTGATAAATATAGATATGTAGCTTGTTCTCTGCGCGTTTGGTGCCTGGTTTTTGCAGAACGAAATTGCGAAATGGAACTGTGTTTGCAGAATGCAAAAGGGCGACCATTAGCCGCCCTTGTTGGATTGTTAGATAGAACTAATTGACGACGATTTGATCACCTTCTACTGCTCTATCCCATACTTGATGGATGGGATCATTCCCCGTAAACAACCAGACACTAACAATGAGTTCGTTAATATCATTGGTCAGAGTGATCTCACCGGCAAACTTTCCATCCTCGAGCGTTGTTTGTAGAACACAAGAATCATAGTTCACAGAATATCCGGTTGGGCTGCTCTTAAACTCTCTGCAAATGTTGAGATAAGCACTTTCCTGGCTATTTCGATTTACTGAGACACTCACTTGATAGGATGAGGTAAAAGTGAAATCGTCGTCAGCTTTCAGATCACTGGTTTTACTCACCTGCGTAGTGGCTGCTGGTGTTGTCACCTGCGGGGTCGAGGTTGGTGCTGGAGTTACCGCGGTGACTGTTGGTGCGACAGCCTGCGTCGGCGCTGGTGATGTTTCAGCGTCTCCACCGCCGCCACCACCGCATGCGGTGAGGAAGGCGACAGCAGAAATAATCGTTAAGTTTTTAATGTTCATAGTATTTGTCCTTTTAAAGAATGCTTGAAGGTCTAGTCTTTGCCTTCACGATAGAGTTTTGGTTTGACTGCCTTTTCGAGGAGGTACCAGTTCTGATGACTTTTGCCTTTGCTGGTTACCCAGTTACTAAAATCAGGGTAGGCTTCAATTAGGTCGATGTACTCTCCAGGGTGCTTCCACTCGGTTCCTATCTCGACTGCCCAGGGAAGTCCGTTAGCATTTTGATAGTAGTTTTCGCTGTCTGGATTGGAGAAGTCGTCTGCTCGGCCAAGCAATGCAGGATCGGCAAGGTCAGTAGGCTTCTTATTTTTAAGATGGATTTCCAGCTTGCGACCAGGTGGTTCACTAAAGATGCTATTTCGTTCAAAGCCCTCGGTTGCAAAGATAAAAGGGTTGAACAAACGATCCTCAAATAGCGCGAGCGGTTGCGGGGTGTTGAATCTGAAAGTAATCGAGTAGCTTGCTTGCACGTTCGAATCGCCACAGTTGCTTTCGGTGCGATAAAAAGAACAGGCCTCGGCAGGAGAAACGTGATTCCAGATATCTTGTGTCACGACGAATACGGCGTTGGTCTGGCCTTCTTCCAATGGATTGACCTTTTGCGTAACGCCATTGATCACAAACTCAATACTGGATTGATCAACGGCTTCTCTTGGTACCCCGGGTAAATCGATCGCGAATCCATTGTGAAAGGTCGCGCCGATGGCAAGCATTTGTCCGCTTAAATTGACGCCGGTGACAGTGTCACCACTGATCTGCGTTGCGGTTCTATAATGTACGACCAGGTCATTCATGTCATAGTCGCCAACAGAAGGCCATAGGTCTTCAAAGGCGAGAGTGACAAAGCCTTTTACTGAAGGATAGTAAACAGTAGTGTCCGTAGAAGAACTTAACAGTACTTCATGGTCCTCGACCTCACCGTCCGGTACACCACCGTTTGCGCCCACACCGGTATTACTGCTTAGGCGAAAACGGCTCCAGGTGTTACCCGCAACCAGAGTGCTGGGGACGTCGATAATGAGGTTGTGCGTGCCGGTGGTGACAGATTGGTCACGTGTGATTTGCTCTGAATCATCAAAACGTCCGTTTTGATTAAAGTCGATCCAACCATTCAAATAGCCTTCACCCTGAACCTGAACCTGGATGATGGCGGGCTTACCTGCTTCTAGGGTTGTGACAAAACTTATCCCATCTTCGTCTGCTTCACCCACGGCGTCATCGGACTCTGGAGATAGATACGCCTGATTCTCGCGGTCGACGATCGCTCCGAGAAAAAGACTGTTATTGGTGTCTCCGTGACGAGGACCATTTTCGCCAAGCGAAGTACCGTAAGTATCTGGCGCATCGCCAAAGTCTGCTTTCGATGCTTCATTAATAACAACTGGCGCATACGCACAGCGAGCGCCGTCGTTGTTAGATGAAGACGGGCCTTGAGCAAACTCGACCGCTGTCACATCGCTGGCCAGTGGGTTCAGGCGAAAGATCAGACCATCTTTGTTACGACTGGCATACAGATTTCCTTCAACGTCGAAATAGATTGCGCCAAAGGTGCCATTGAGGCCGGTTTTACCAAGTTCTCTTGTTGCACCCGTTTCTGGGCTCATTTCGATCAATAAGCCGTTGCTCGCAACGGAGTACAACAAGTTGTTGTCTGGGTGAAATGCAAAGTCATAAATGTTGTAGCGAAGATTCTGACCGTTGCTGATGCGTATTGCTTCAAGGTAATCAGCGCTGTTGGGGTCCAGGCTGATGCGAAACAAACCATGGTGGTTTGCTGAACCGCGACGATAAACGTAGTAAGTATTCTCCTCTAACGCGATATCGCCTACATAAAAGTCACTGTTAGGACGGTTCTTGATCGGCAACAGCTCAACCTGATAGTCGGTACCGATACGAGCGATCGAATCATCCTCATAATCCCACGCGTAGAGGAAGCGGTCATGGAAGTTGAAAGAGATGGCATTCAATTTGCCTACTGTACCCATATCCTCAGCAAGCTGAGTGTAGGAGCCGGTCGATAAATCAACCCCGTAGAGTTTTGCCGGTTGGTCTTGAACGAGAAAGGCTTCGTTCGGACAGGCAGTAAAGCTGCTTCCGAAAGCAGGGCTACACAAGGCGGCTACTGCGAGAAGTGAAAAGAAACGAAACATATGTGATCTCCGAGTTTGTTGTTTGTATTCAGGGATCATTAGTTCAATTGCTGTGCCAACAACTCCTATATGTGGCATGGCGGAAATAGGGGCTTTGTGAGAACAACCCCAAACTTTAAATGCAGATTGCACGTTTTCAATTTCAATCTGCATTGCAAATTGCGAGAAACGTTATGAAATCAACAGCTCTAGTTACACCCAGTTGGCTACCGGATATCGAAAGGTGCCGTCATTTAATCGAATCAGCGGACCAGTTCGCCAGCGGCTTTGACCACCACTACGTCTTGGTGGATGCGCAGGATGAAAAAACATTCAGAAAGGTTTTGAGCCGTGAGGTTGAAATTGTTGTGAAGGAAACTTTGTTGCCTTCATGGCTTCATCAGTCGTCCTTGAGTCGCAAATGGTGGTGGTCGTTGCGAGCGCTTCCCGTGCGAGGCTGGATACTTCAGCAGGTAACGAAGCTGGCCATTACACAGGCGGTGGCTGAAGAGGCCTGCTGTTTCGCTGACTCAGATACTCGATTCGTTCGACCATTTGCTGCTCAGGACCTTTGGCAAGGCGACAGCTTGAAGTTTTTCCGTGATGAGCGAAAACAGCATTTCTATGAATCGAAACGTTATCAAAATTGGTATGGATTCGCGGCAAAACAGTTTGGGTTAGGTGATGAACAACAGCTAGATGGCTCTTACATCGCGCAACTGACCGCCATGCGCAAAGACTGCGTAGCGGAAATGTTTGCTCAGATTGAAGAACGGAATCAGCGCGGTTGGATGGATGTGTTACTTCGTACCATCGATTTTTCAGAGTTCATTTTGTACGGGGTCTTTATTGATGAATGCACGAATGATGATCGTCATATCGGCATAGAAAACGGACTGTGCCATAGCTCATGGTTTTACGACATCGAAACGCCAGCAGACATCGAGAAGTTTGTTCAGGCGGTGCTGCCCAATCAGGTGGCCGTTCACTTGCAGTCGAATCTAAAAATGGATCCCGATGCGTTGGCGGTTGCATTGTCGGCGTGATGCAACAGTTTCGCAATCTGCAATCGCAATTTGCGAAACCACGACTGCAATCTGCGAATTAGGGGGCTCGGAACAGGTGCGTTATATTGGTATTAGTTTAATAAATACAATAGGTTAAGGGCCTTTTGGCAAAGTTGGCAGATGGGTTGCACTTAAGTCTCCTATACAAGGACACACAAGGATTCATCATGAAAACATTGCTCTTCTTAACGCCAGAACTGCCTTATCCCGCGCAGAGCGGCGGCAAGCTTAAAAGCCTTAAGTTGCTTGAGCATTTAGCGTCCCGGTTTGATGTCACTTTGTGCTGCCCTCTGAAGCTTGATGATGCAAAGCACTTAAAGGCGTTTCAACGAGAAATGCCCCATGTCGAATGCATCACGGATCCCGTTAAGGTAAGGCGCAGCGCGATAAACCTCCTGCGCAGCTATGCGACGTCAGTGCCTCTTAACGTTTTGCGTACTCATTCTCCTTTGCTTGAAGATGCCGTCGCGCAAATGGCCGACGAATTTGATGTGATCATGTTGGACCACTACGAGGTCGCGCAATACGTTCCGGAGTCTTACGTTGGCAAAGTCATTTATCACGGTCACAACGCGTACTTCCAGTTGTGGGAGCGCTATAGCAAAACGTCAAACAACCCGTTTTATAAGATTGCGACAAAGTTGGAAGCGCTGCGCGTTAAGTCATACGAGACTGAGGTCGCACGCCGGGCAGACCTGGTTTTTGCTGCGCCTGGTGATATCGATGCCCTTCGTCGAGCAGGTGTCCGTCGGCAAAACTACGCTGAAACCTACCACCTTGGTGATGACAGCCAGTTAAGTCTGCCGGATCCTAATTGGTATCAAACAGATTTGAAGCTCGTTTATGTTGGCTTTTTAGGTTGGGAAGCCAACACCAGGGGTCTTTTATGGTTCATCAAAAATGTATGGCCACAACTTGCGAAGAAACACCCAGAACTCAAGTTCGATGTCGTCGGTAAAAACCCCGATGAAAGACTGCAAAAAGCAGTCGAGAACGAACCAAACATTAAGCTGCTTGGCTATGTCGACGATCTGGAAACGATTTATCAAACGGCACACGTTTGCGTCGCACCGCTAACTTTTGGCAGCGGCATGAAAGTCAAAGTGCTGAATGCGATGGCGCGCGGTATCCCTGTCGTGACAACGCCTGTTGGCGCGGAGAGTATCGCGGCATTTCACCGATGCCATCTGATGGTGTCACAAACAGCGTCAGCAATGGTACGAGATATCGATGAACTGATTCGCAATAATGAACTCTGGGTAACGCTGGCCGTTAACTCAAGAGAACTTATTCGCGATAAGTACACCTGGCGCGCTTTGTTCAAGGCCATGGATGTTGCTATCGATGATGTGTTGGTAAGCGATGAACGTGCTAAAAGTGCCGCGTCAGAGGCAGCTTTCGCGTGAATACTGGTTGGCAACGAGTACTGGGCTTGTCTTGCATTCGACTCACCGGAGTTGTTTTGCAAACGGTGATTCTGCTGGTAGTTGGAAGAATTGCCGGACCTGCTGGGGTGGGTACTTTACAGCTATTTCTGGCATGGACCTGTTCGCTTGGTGAACTAGCGGCGGCAGGTCTGCCTACTCACGCCATGCGCCGTATGGTGCAAGCAGATGAATGTAGAGCCAGTGCTCTGCAATATTTTGCTAAAGCAACGAGCCGGCTGGCTGGTGTCTGGTTGGTGCTGATGCTAGTTGCTTTTGTGCTGTATGCATTTGGTTGGATTCAATCAGGTCTGCATTTAGGTTTTGTTGCAGTTTCAGTGTTTTGCTTTGCGCTCTACCGGATTGCTTCCGAGAGTCTCAAGGCTGTGGGTCAGGTAGACGCCAGTGTACTGGTTGAGAGCGCTCTACCTCCCGTTGTAGCCGGCACGGTGATTGGCACCCGTTATTTTTTGTATGGTGAGATAACGTCACTGGATGTGATTGGTGCCTTCTCCGCCGGCTTTTTTATAACGGCGTTTGTACTGGTATTAAGGCTGCTCAAGTACCTGGGCGGCATGTCGAATCGACGTGCTGCAGCGCCGAACATTGCCTGGCAAGAGCACGCCCCTTATTGGGTGACGGCACTTGTGAGCATTGGCTTTCTTAACTATCCATTTTTAGTCTTACCTTACTTTGCAACGCTAGCCGAGATTGGCTCGTTCGCATTTGCTTTCAAACTATTGAACTTAAGTACAACGATTTTGCTGATGCTCGGCGCGATCTATGGGCCTAGATTTGCGAAAAGCGCTTTGAGTGGTGACAAGTTTGGCGCGCGTCGTTTGCTTGGCCAAACCCAAAAACTCTCGCTTATGCTCTATGTGCCGATGGTGGTTGTATTGTTGGTGGGTTATCCCTTTATACATCCGCTCTTCGGTGACGGCTTCGGTGATGCCCTGCCAATCTTGCTGGTACTGGCCATCGGTCAGCTGTGTGGTGCGATGACTGGTTTATCGGGGCAACTACTGAACATGAGCGGGGAAGGCGCCAAGGAAATGAACATTCAGTTAGCGACTCTTGCTATTGCCATTGGCTTAACGCCTCTTGCGGGTAACGCGTTTGGTGCCATGGGTATTGCCATGGTCTATTCCTTAACCATCTCTCTTAAAAGCATCGCGTCCCTCTGGACCGCCTATCAGTTGGTGGGGCGAGACTCACCACACTTTACGAAGGAGTTAGTATGAAACTCGATTTTTTGATCATTGGCGCGCAAAAATCTGCGACCACAGCACTGTTTAAGTACCTTGAACCACATGCGGATATTGCTATGCCTAAGGGTAAAGAAGCGCCGCTGTTTCACCATGATGTGAACGAAGCAGAAGTGTCAGCCTTTATGGCGGAGCAGTTTGGCCGAGGGATTGGTAAGTTGAGAGGAAAGGCGACACCGCAATATATGTGCGATGAGGCAATACCTCTGCGCCTCAAGCAACATAATCCTGACCTCAAATTGATCGCGGTGCTTCGGGACCCCATCGAGCGCGCCTGGTCACAATATCGCATGAACCGCCGTCGTGAGACCGAGCAACGCACCTTCGATGAAGCCGTCAGCGAACTTCTCCAACCAGACGCGCTTACCAAAGCAAGGGCCGGTTCTGCGCCGATGCATACTGAGACTTTTGAGTCAGAAGGCGACTATTACCTGGCCTGGAGTGAATACGGTCGGATTTTGGAAAACTATTTGCGCCACTTCAACCGCGATCAACTCCTCGTGCTATATACCGAGGATATTCAAAACGAGCCCCAGGCGACCTTGGATAAAGTCATGACATTCCTCGGGCTCGATGAAGGATTTACCCCAGATTGTTTGGGTGAGGTGATTCATAAGGGCGGCAGTGAAGCCATAGTGTCAAAACAGTTGAAGCAACGTATTCGTAACTTTGGACCGGTGAAGGTGTTTTGGGATCGTATTCCTGAGCCTCGTCGCCGCGTGATTCGCTACTGGTTTGAGCAGCTAAACGTTAAGAAAAGTGATGATGGCATTGAACTGTCTGCGTCGCAGCGCGCAAAGTTGCAAATGCATTTTGCGAAAGATGCGCAATTACTGGCTTCTGTCACGGGCGAGTACCCTATATGGGCGGAGCAGAATGAATTGCAATGTGCGTAAATGGCTTTGCAATTTGCGAATATCTTTTTGCAAATGAGTGTTCAGTGTGAGTTAAGTTATTGATATTAAAAGCCTATTTTTGCTGGCATGGGGGTTGCTCTTAGTAAGGTAAATCTCAACAAACGATTTACCCATGATGATTCATAAACGCGTTCTCCAATTCGCCATCAGCGTCACGTTAAGCTTGTTGGCTGGATCTGTTCAGTCAGCGTCAGACAGCTTTGAGCCAATTCTGGATACTCTTCAGTACGCTCAGAAGCAGCAGTACATGAAAGCTGCGCCATCCGGCAATGATGAACCTCTACCTCGCGTCGCGACCTCCGTCGTCATTTCCGACGCGGCGGTGCAGGAAGTGGCTTCATCCATTGAGAAACTGGCAGAAACGAAGACTCAGGAACTCTCTCTGGATGAGCAGCGCCAATCACAGGCATTAGATCAGGAGCTAGCTCAATTTGGCTACGAGATCTTTAATCGCGGCGAGCTGCTGCAGATCATCGACCATGTGGTCGTACCAACTGGCTACAAAGTTGGTCCTGGCGACACGTTGATTGTCCAACTCTATGGCAAGCGCAACGTTGAGTATCGTCTGGTGGTCACTCGTGAAGGCGAAATACTGATTCCCGAGTTTGGTCCCATGTCTGTCGCCGGATTGCCTTTTCATGAAGTGCGCGACCTGATCGTCGACAGTTTTGACTCTCGTGTGATCGGAGCCAAAACAGCGGTCACCATGGGTGAGATACGGGCAATGCAGGTTCGCTTAACCGGCGACGTTGTGGCGCCTGGCATCTACTCCGTTAATGGTCTTGCAACACTCGTCGATGCGTTGCTCGCATCAGGCGGTATTAAAACCAGTGGTTCCTTGCGAGATATTCAACTTCGCCGCAATGGGCAGCTTGTTCAGCGCCTCGACTTGTATCAGCTGCTGTTAGCGGGTGGCACACAGGATGATGTGGCGCTTGAACACAATGACGTCATTTTTGTGCCGCCGATTGGTGATGTGGTTTATGTCGGTGGCGAAGTTCAGCGCCCTGCGATCTACGAACTAAAAGGAGATACATCTCTGCAGTCTGTGTTGGCGATGGCGGGTGGGCTTTTACCCACAGCATCTATGGACAAATCCTATATTGAACGAATTGTCACGAACAGCCATCGGACCCTTGTGAACCTTTCTGAAGTACCTGTCCCCGAAACCATCAAGATTCAGCCCGGTGACTATCTGCGCGTGATGCCATTGGACGATCGATTGGATCAGGTGGTGATGTTGTCTGGGCACGTCAAAAGGCCCGGTGGTTATCAGTACCAGCCTGCGATGAGGGTATCTGATCTTGTCTCATCTCCCGATGTCTTGTTACGTAACGCTGATTTGGACTTTGCTCTGCTAAGCAGGGAAACAAAGGGCACCAGACGTACAGAAGTCATCTATTTGGACCTAAGTGCGATATTGCGTTTCCCAGGAACTGAAAAAGATGTGCTGCTGCAGCCCAGAGATGAGGTCATCCTATTCAATCTTGAACAGCAGCGTGCAAGCTTACTAGCGTCAGTTAATCGAGTGCTGGATATTCAAGCCACGGCATACCAGCCAGCGCCAACCATCACGGTTTTAGGCAATGTCCGTTACACGGGGCGGTTTCCTCTTGAGCCAGGCGTTCGCCTAATCGAAGCATTACAGGTTACTGGTGGCGTATTGCCCGGCACAGATATGGCGTACGCGGTTATCTTCCGTCGTGTGATGCCGTCAAATCGTATTGAACCGATTCATATCCAACTGGCTGATGCTTTTGCTCAACCGACATCAGCGGCGAATCCAGTTTTGGCGCCCCAGGATCGAATCTATTTGTTTGCAGAAGGTACAGATCGCGCTGGTTTGATGCGTGGTGACATTCAGCGTTTAACGGAATTTGGCCAGTATCGAGATGATCCACTCGTGGTTCATGCCGATGGTTTGATTCGCAGTAAGGGCGCATATCCTTTGACAGATGGTATGCGTGCCAGTGATCTATTGTGCGCGGGCGATGGCCTCACAATGAATGCGGATGGTGTTCAAGCCGAGCTTTCACGACATCACAAAGTGATTGGTGGTGAAGTGCATATTGAACATATTTCTCTGGATGCTGAGTATCTGGTGGATATCTGCAGCGAAACAAGGACAGTGGCTCAGGAAGTCGCCGCGATGGCCATGCAGGCATATCATGCGAAAGCTGCTTTGCCTCTTGCGAATGATGGCCGAATCAAAAACATCATTGACCCGGTTCGGTTTGATCTGGGAAAAGCGGATATCGATCTGACGGATATTCAGAAAATCGAGAATGTCCTGGCTCAATATGCAGGCACCGATCAGACGGTGAGTGTTGTGTTAATAGGTCATACTGACGATACGCCTCTGTCGGCAGCAACCCGTGAAAAATATGGTGACAACCTTGGTCTTTCGATTGCCAGAGCCTGGGAAGTAGCGGATATCATTCACAAGCTTTTGCCTTCTAATGTGGTGATTGAAGTGGAAGGCATGGGCGCAACTCAGGGCATCGCTAGCAATGCAACAGCGGCTGGGCGAGCGCTCAATCGACGCGTGGATATCCATTTGGAAGTCAAAACTGCAAAGCAGGAGACTTCGCTGCAACCACTCCAAAACAAGCTGGTTGCCGATCCTGCGGGTGTAGTTCGATTGTTCGATGACACTAAAAACCCGTTGTTAAAATCCGGCGATCAGCTGATCTTTGTTGAAAGAAATGGCTGGAGAAATGTCGCGAAAGTTGTCTTGAAGGGAGAAGTCGCAAGACCCGGAACCTACGTGATTGATCGCGGTGAGACAATGTGCGAAGTGATGCAGCGAGCGGGTGGTTTGACAAGTTCTGCATGGAGCTTCGGTGCAGAGTTTACTCGTGAATCTACGCGAGCGTTACAGAAAGAAACCCTTGATAGAATTCAAGAACAGTTAGATGACTTAATGGTGGAGTTATCTTTGTCCCACTCTGTTAATAACCATGAAAAAACGCCAGCAGGTGGTGATAAGGATGAATATCTCAAGGTCTTAGAGCGCTTGAAGAGTGCCGAACCAAAAGGCCGCGAGATCATCAATCTGGAACGGGCGATGACCTGTGACAAACGTCACGATCTGGTAATGGAAGATGGCGACCAACTCTATGTCCCCGTCAGGCATCGTCAAGTTACGGTAGCAGGTCAAGTTTATGTGCCCACCAGTCATGCCTATATTGAATCGCGTTCAATCCGCGATTACATCGAGTTAAGTGGCGGTGCAACGGTCATTGGACGTCTTAGCGATGCTTATGCAGTTCAGGCCAACGGTGAAGTGATGCGTCTGAAGGGCAAACGCTTTCTTCGTAGCAAAAAGGATCCCCTGCCTGGTGCGACGATCTATGTGCCTCTTAATGTCGATCGCATGAACGTCACTGAACGTGTACAGGCCTGGACAAGATCCCTGGTTGAAGTTGCCTTGTTTGCAGGCGTGATTCTTTAAGTCTCCTCTCGATTCGATAAAACCAAATTGCAAATTGCGAGCTAAGTGCTCGCAATTTGCATGTCTCTTCAACCTCTCTGTTCTAAGTTGTTGTTTTTATTGGCTGAAATAGTGGCATAGGGGTTGCTCTACTACTAGCAACTCTTAACGGAATTTACACTATGGAAAGTGCAACGCCAGAACTTGAAGTCGATATTCTGCGCTACTTTATTGCGCTGCTGGACAACTGGAAGTGGATTCTCGGTGGCGCTTTGATATGCGGTAGCATATTTTTTGGCTACTCCCAGACGCTGCCCAACACCTACGAAGGATTTATTCGGGTCGCGATCGTGAATGCGGAAGACCCCGGTGGCGTTCAGCCTGACGAACGTCGTGCGTCAGAAGTACTCACCCTGGTGGAACATGGATTCATCATGGGTGTCAGTCGCGACAACTATCAGGATGTTATGCGCGCCAAGCTCAGATCAAGACTGTTCACTGTCTCGTTTATGGAATCTCATGGTATCTATCAGGCGCTCTATCCAGAGCAGTGGGATGCAAACGAGCAAAAGTGGATCGACGGCTTTGTCTTGAACAAGGCAGAAGCCATCAAGTGGTTTGGCGAACGAATCCGCGTAATCGAACACAACCCTGAGACCGACATCTTAACGATTCGTATGCGTTGGACCGATCCAGAGCTGGCCAGAGACTGGGCCAATCAATATGTTGCAGCGTTCAACGACCATGTGCGAGCGGACGTGTTGACCGAGGTCGCGCGTAAACAGTTATTCCTTCGTGATGAACTCGGTCGCAGTGACATCGTTGAAACAGAAAAGTCCATTTACCGAATGATCGAAGCCCAGACCGCGATCGCCATGTTGGCGAACTCTCGCGACGAATACGCGCTCGAAGTCATTGACCCCGCCATTATGCCTTTTGACCGAATTACACCGGCCCCAAAGCGACTGGCGATATTTGGCACTGTATCTGGCGGGATGCTGGTTTGCTTTTTTCTGATCGGCCGCGTTTTGCTCGAAGGTTTTCTCTCACTAATTTCACAATTAAAAGCTCGACCCATGGTTGAGGGAGTTTGATATGACAACGAACACTTATGAGGCAGCGCCAGGAACTCGAGACGGATTTAGCTCACTGGGCATTGCGGTGGATAACCTCGATATGAACGGCGCGGTGGATCGGATCGCAGAATTGATTCGAGCATATCCAGCGGACAAAAAGGCTCGCTCTGTTGCAACTCTTAATGTTGATTTTATGGTCAATGCTTTGGGTTACGCCTTTTCCAAACCGCGACATCCGGAGTTACTCGAGATTCTTCGCTCCGCTGACCTGGTCACGGCGGACGGCTTTCCGGTGGTTGTGTTGAGCAAAATCATGAACAGCCCGATCAAGTCGCGGGTTACAGGTGCTGATCTCGTTCCTGCTCTCGCAGAACGCGGCGCTGCTTCGGGTTGGTCTCTGTATCTATTGGGTGGCCAGGCTGGTAGTGCCGACGAGGCTGCCGAGAAGCTGTGTGATCAATATCCTGGTCTCACCATCGCGGGAACGGACGCGCCGATGGTGCATGTTTCAGGCGAAGGCATGAGCAGCTATGAGGCCGACGACGCGGAAATTGTCGCACGTATCAATGCTGCGAAACCGGATATTCTGCTGATTGGATTTGGTAATCCGAAACAAGAGCAATGGTTTTATCGCAATCGCCATGCGCTCCGCGTCCCAGTCTCGATTGGTGTTGGCGGTACGTTTGAGTTTATTGCTGGTAGAACCAGACGTGCGCCAGAGCTTCTGCAAAAGCTCAACCTGGAATGGGTATATCGGGTTTATCAGGATCCGCACCGACTTTGGAAACGCTACTGCATTGGTTTGGTCAAGCTCGGTCTATTGACCATGCCGCTGCTGTGGTTACGGCTTTTGGAATCTTTGAAGTTGGGACGCAAGTCAGCTGCGCCATTGCAATGGCAAACCCTATGGGGATCCCGTCGTGATGTTGTGCAAACAGCGCAGCTACCAAAATATGTGACTCGCCAACTCCTCGAACAGCTTCTTGCGACCATCAAGGCTGACCCAGAGCGCATGTTAATTCTGGATATGCATCGAGTCCGACATATCGAATTGGCAGCCCATTTGGCATTCTTCGAAATCGGTCGTCGCTTTTCTTCTGGTCAGGCCAATGGTGTGCTGCTCAGTCTTCGCCCTAAAGTCCGACGCCGACTAGAAGCCGGTCGCATTATGGACACTTGTGCGAGCAATACTCGAAGTCTTGCTGAACTCCACGGTGTCATGAACATGCCGGCGAGCACAGGCACCAGCTGTCGTAGTTATGTGCTGGATGATTCCGCACTTGTTTATCTGGGCGGAGATGCGACTGCAACATCGCTGACCAATCTTGGATTTGAAATTTGTGTTGCTGACATAGCAAGAGATCGGCGCTGCATCATTGACATGCGATATGTCACAGAGCTCGACTCGCTGACATTCGCTCATCTCTATCGGCTGGTGAAATCCATTCCCAACGGCAAAGAGAAGTTGTTGATCAGCGGCTTGAGTTCGGACCATCGCACCACGCTTGGACAAACAGGGCTGGATCAATATTTAACGGTGATTAATGACCGCCAGCTCTCTTCTTATCTTTTTAAATCAGCGGAGGTGACGTCATCGTGAACCAGGCGAATATCATGAACCATACCGACATTGTATTGCTCAACTGGAACAGCAAAGAGGACACCATCGAGTGCCTCGAGTCGCTGTATAAAATGAAAGGGGTCAGTTTTCGCGTTTTTGTTTGTGACAATGGCTCAACGGATGACAGCTTGCCTTGCCTTTCACGGTGGGCAACCGAACAAGGTGTTTCTCACATCGAAGTTCGTCCTGGGCCGCAGCAAATACCAGAACAAACGAAGCTGGTACTTATAGACAACGGTGCGAACCTCGGTTTTGCTGCTGGCAACAATACGGGTATCGCACTGGCGCTTGGTCAGCCCGAAACCTCTCACGTTTGGTTGTTGAATAACGATACGACCGTAGAGCAAGACTCTCTTGAGACTCTGCATCGCAGAATGGCGCAGGACCAAGCCATTGGTGCCTGTGGATCCTTGATCAAGTTTTATGATGATCACTCTGTGATTCAGGCCGTAGGAGGTTGTGAGTTTAATTACACCACCGGAGTCGCTTCCGAAAGTCTTGGTCGCTATCTACCAGACTCGACTGTTTTGGATGTGGCGGATTATGAAGCCCGAATGGATTACATATCGGGTGCGGCGATGCTACTCAGTCGTGAGTATCTTGAAACGGTTGGTTTAATGGAAGAAAGCTACTTCCTATATTACGAAGAAATTGATTGGGCGATCCGTGCCAAAGGTTTATTCAAGTTAGCGATTGCCGTTGATTCTATTGTTTATCACAAAGAGGGCAGTGCCATTGGTTCTGCTTCTTTTCAGCGAGCCGCGTCTCCTACTTCAGAGTTTTATCTGATGCGCAGCAAGTTAAGATTCATGGCGAGGCACTTACCTAAGAACCTGCCAATTGCCTACGCGGCGACATTTGCCCAGGCGCTTAACCGATTTCGTCGCGGTCAGTTAGAGACCGGTGTTGCCGTGCTCAAAGCCATGGTTCAGCGATCTACTGGGATGGCTGCATAAATCATGTCTGCTCCGAACCACGTAAATCCTGCCATCAACATGTCCCCGACGAAAGTCCTCTCAATTGCGCCGATCATTTCGTTCTTGTTGTTTATCGCCTTGTTTGCAGGATTCCAGGGTGGTCGTTACATGATGGCCAACCGACTACAGGAAGTGGGTACGCTTTGCGCGTTGTTAGTCTTCGTGCTGGGCGCCTGGCTGGCGTTGTTCCGAATCACCCAGTCAGAATGGAAGGCCTGGGTGTACACACCCTGTTGGTTGGTTGCCGGCGTGATGGTGGTGTCATCGGTCATGTTTGGGATTAACTTTGGCGAAAGCGTGCTGTTTAGTCTGTTTTCCGCACGTGAGTTTTTACTTGCGTTTATCGGCCCCGCGATCGTGCTGATCGTGAAGTCAGGCTATCCATTGGCTTCTCTCCGCACGGTCTTATTCGCGACACTGCTTGCGCTCATGGTGAACTACCTTTTCTTCTATCACACGCTGGATTTACGCGCGGCGTTCTTCTCAAGCGATCACACCATTAGTAATCTCGTCACCTATGACGAATGGCGAGGTTTTCGTTTGAAGCCTTCCATGGTGGCTGTGATGTTGGCTTTGTTGACCGGCGTGATGCTGGTACTGCAGCGCGCATCGGTAGGTTCGGTATTGTTCGGGTTTGTCTTGGTATGTCTGGCCGCTCATATTTGGTCGATTGTCATGTTTCGCTCAACGCTGGCCACAATGCTTTTGGGTATCGGGATCTATGCGTTGTTCTTATCCAAGCCCAATCGTCTTGCCCTGCTTTTACTGACCGTCCCGGTTGCGATTATCGCCTTGCCAATGGTTGTGCAAATTGTCGGTGAACACTTTCTTGGTGCTGACGGCGGTAGCCTCCGGCTCAAATCCTACGTGCTCGCGATCAATACGATTCCGGAGTATTTTTTCCTCGGTGTAGGCGAGGATAATTCTTACGGTCGAACCTATCAGCAGCTCTTTTCTAGAACTTTCTATCCTTCTGACATTGGCATCATTGGTGTCATGTTCAAATATGGTTTGGTCGGTTTGCTGGTCTATGTTTATGTTCACTTTCTGATCGTCTTCAGACTTTGGAAAGCCAATATTGGGGTCCGTTTCAGAGAAGGAAAGACCGATCCGATTCTATGGGCACTGTTGATTTTGATGGTCGCGCAAACCCTTAACCTCCCCCTGATCGCCGGTCTTGGATATGCCCAGGGTGTGACGACCGGCTCCCTGGCTCTGGCCTATGCTTATCTGCGTCACTAATGTGACCTAGGTCACATTTTGTGACCTTTTGCGTTCTGCAATTTTCGCGCTCTTTATGCCTGTAATACGTGATAGTTCTTAGTAAATTGTCTGTAACCGATTGATATTAAAGAGAAATAAAACATTTTTCGTTTTGCGAAAAAGTTGGCCTGTCGGTTGCATTATGTTGAGCAAAGGAATTTACAGCGAACAAGGAAGTTCACATGTCGAACAAAACCAGCCTTCTCATGGTCGAAGACAGCCTCTCATTAGCGGCCATTTACATGGGTTATCTTCGAGATGAATCCATTGACGTCCGTCATGTTGCAAGCCTTGCGGATGCCGTTGAGTATTTGCAGCACACCGTGCCCGATATCCTCCTGTTGGATATTGAGTTGCCCGATGGCAACGGCATGGAACTCCTCAATGAAATCATGGCGCAGAAGATTCAAACGGACGTGATTGTCATGACAGCGCACGGTTCTTCGGACATGGCGGGCCAGGCGATTCGGACTGGTGCTTTCGATTTTCTGACCAAGCCTTTTGATGCCAATCGTTTGCAGGTGACAATTGCCAACGCGATCGAGCACAGAAAGCTCTCAAAGAAAGTTAAAACACTGAGTGAACTGGATCGCGATGGTTATTGTCAGTTTATCGGTCAGTCTCTGCCAATGCAGGCGGTTTATCGCATCATTGATTCAGTTGCTGCCAGCGATGCGACCGCTTTTATTGTTGGCGAAAGTGGTACAGGTAAAGAGCTGGCGGCGGAAGCGATTCATCGTCAGAGCAAACGCGCTGACAGCACTTTTCACGCCATTAACTGTGGCGCGATTCCAGCCGAGTTGATGGAGAGTGAATTGTTTGGACATGTGAAAGGCGCGTTCACTGGCGCAACCGCTTCCCGCGACGGTGCGGCAACCATTGCTGACGGCGGTACACTGTTTCTCGATGAAATCTGTGAGATGGATTTAGACTTACAGAAAAAGTTACTGCGTTTTATTCAGAGCGGTGAATTCCAGCGTGTCGGCAGCAATAAGATAGAGCGGGTGAATATCCGGTTTGTTTGTGCGACCAATAAAGACCCGATGACAGAAGTGCGCGAAGGTCGTTTCCGTGAGGACCTTTACTATCGATTACATGTAATCCCACTTCAGCTGCCACCGCTGCGTGATCGAGATGACGATGTGCTAGTCATCGCGAGGCGTTTCCTGACAGACTTTGCGTCTGCGGAAAACAAGTCGTTCTCAAGCATTAGTCCTGAAGTTGAGCGGATCTTTATGGCATACCAGTGGCCGGGCAATGTACGTGAGCTACAAAACTGTATTCAGAATATCGTCGTCTTGCATGATGACGAAGAAGTCACCGCAAAGATGTTGCCACTGCAGTTTAGAGAAGGTCAGCCAGCCCCGGTTGCGAAAGGCCTTCAAGCTGAAGAAGGCAGCGTGGTCGAACCTCTGTGGATCGTAGAAAAACGCGCAATTGAACAAGCCATCGAGCAGTGTGATGGCAATGTGAATCGAGCCGCGGGTCTACTTGAGGTTGCCCCTTCCACCATCTACCGTAAAGTGCAGTCTTGGCAGTAGGTTTGGATAGTAGATCTTGGCTTTAGGTCTTAGCTTTAGACCTTAACTCTACATTATGGGAATTAGCGTATGTACGGTTTGATTCACGCAGCGATTCAGCAAATGGTGGTTGAGCGTTTTGGTCAAGATGCCTGGCTACAGGTGATGACCAACTCGAATACGTCGCCTGATGCTTTTATGTCGACCAGAAGCTATGACGACAGTGTGACCTATGGTCTTGTCGGCGCCGTTGCACAATTGGCAGAAATATCGACCGAGGAGTGTTTGGAGCAGTTTGGGCAGAAGATAAGGGAAATAAACCACATTTTCTGAAGAACGGTCAAGTGTGGTAATTGC
>JABBAY010000023.1:10171-18707 GCA_018607725.1 K189A clade bacterium | reverse complement strand
CCGTGCCGGGAACCAACTGCGCATCAATGTAACGCTGCATGGCCGGCCTGATACGCGCCAGCCGTTCACTGGACATGCCCACCGACTCCGGCGACGCTAGCGGCAAACCCGCGGCCGCCGCCCATACCTGTGCCGGCATTAATATCAGGCCCACAATCAACAGGACCCATGATGTACTGCATCGATCATTCATAACCGTTGTTTTCTCGTATTTACGTCAAAAAAATAATGCCAATAAAACAGCCGAGGCACACAGCAAATTGGGCTCGTCAGTGCGTTTTCCACTCAGCCTTGCTCAATGTGAGGCATTGTCCATCTTAGGCGCCGCGGGGCTTTATGCCAGACCTGCTGATTTTTGCTATAGTGCCCACTCAAAACAACCAATGATTAAGCTGCATCCAACACACGGAGCCCGGGCATGCCAACACTTCACGGATTTTCATACAGCAACTATTACAACATACCGAAACATGCCTTGCTGCATAAAGGCGTAAGCTTTACAGAAAATCTCGTGTATCCCAGCGCAGCCGGCTACAGCAAGCTAAGCCCGGCACTCAAAGTGCCCAGCCTGACTACCGACGATGGTCAGCATCTTTCAGAGGCCGCCGTGTTGTGCGAATACATTGAGGATGCCTATCCAGAAAAACCTTTATTGCCAGCGGACCCTGTGGCACGCAACAAGAATCGCCAACTGATGCACATGGCCGAGTTATACCTGGAGTTGCCGAATCGCCGATTAATCGGTTACAGCTTCAGCAATCAACCGGCTCCTGAACAACTCATCAAGGAAGTCACCGCCGTCGTTGACCGCGGCATTAACAGTATCAATGCACTTGCCACTTTTGACCCTTGGGTGCTTGGCAGTGAGTTCACAATGGCAGATATCTATCTGTATTACGTTTTGACCGTCGCCGAAATGGGCGGCCAGATGACCGGGGTCGATCTCAACGAGCGCATCCCAGGACTCAAAGCATGGCGTATCGCATTCGCTGCTGACGCTGTTAGCCAACGGGTGGCCGCTGATACAGAAGCCAATCGCGAAGGCTTTTTCGGTTATATCAAAAGCCTCAGCTAAACGACAAGGCGAGATGATGTCCGCGGCGAACGAATTCGGTGTAAAAAGCCGACTCTCGCCGCCTAATCAGCAAAGGCTTCGTCAGCATTGCTGACGTTGCTGCCGGCCGAAGGTCGGCGCAATAATCTAATGTCGTTAAGAACCACGTAAAGACAGGGAATCAGGATCAGCGTGATGACCGTGGCAAACAAAATGCCAAACCCCAACGACACTGCCATCGGCTTCACCAGCTGCGCAGAGAGACTGGTCTCGGTCAGGATAGGGAGTAAGCCAAAAAATGTCGTGACCGATGTGAGCATGATGGCGCGAAATCTTTCCGACCCGGCCTTGATTGCCGCTTCAACATAATCCATGCCGTCAGCCACCGACTTGTTGACGAAGTCCACCAGAATGATGCTGTCATTCACCACCACACCGGCCAGCGCAATGATGCCGTAAACCGACAGTGCGCTAAAAGGGATGCCGACGATCACATGACCAATCAGGGCGCCAATCATACCGAAAGGAATCACCGCCATGATGATAATCGGTTGCAGGTAAGATTTTAGCGGTATGGCCATTAATGCATAGATCGCGAAGAGTGCCAGCGCCGTCGTAAAAATCATCCGCTGAATAAGTTCTTCCTCTTCTTGACTCGCACCACCCAATTCAATGCTTACAGCAGGATATCTTTGTATCAGCTGCTGGGAAAATTCGCCCTGGGTGACATCCTCGACAATCTTACCCGGCTGAGTAATCGTCGTATTAATATCCGCCGAGATAATCACGGCCCGTTGCCCCGAGGTCCTTCTGATGGTGGAAGGCGAAACACGATTCTCCAGTTCCGCAACAGCCGTGAATGGGACTTCGTCACCTTCTTTCGTTCTAATGTACATGGATTCAAGATTACCCATGGATTCGCGCTCTTGCTGCGGATAGCGAACCATCACTTTGACTTCTTCCCGACCGCGTTGAATGCGCTGAGCTTCAACACCATAAAAACCAGCACGAACCTGGCTGGCTAGATCCGTCAGCGCAAGTCCCAGGGCCTCAGCAGAAGGCTTAATCTTCAGGTTGATCTCAGGGATGCTGCCGGCATTAGAATTCTCGATGTCGTTAACCCCCTCATAAGATCTGAGATGTTGATGCAACATTTCTGCCGCGGCTTCAAGTTCTTGCGTATTCGGTGAAATCAATTTGAAATTGATGTCTTTGCTGTGACCATGAGACTTTTGCGCGCCCGTAATCTGTATGGCTTTAACCCCAGAAATTTCTCCCACCCGCTCTCGCCATTGAGAGGCTATTTGTGCAGGATTCCGTGAAAGACTATCCACCGGCTTCAATTCAGCAACAACAGTACCGGTAGTGTTATAGACATAAGCAGCGACATTTTTGAGAAACTTTGCCTCTGCTGGTTGTTCGGCATCAAAGCTCAGAAGAGAGTTATTGAGTCTTTCAACAACTTTGATGACCTGGGCAGGAGAGGTACCATCCACCATTTCGACTTCCCCCCTGATGAAGTCAGTAGACATGACGGGGAAGAAAACTGTTTTGATATATGGCCCCATGACAAAACCCATGGCCAAAATCAACATGCCAACAAACACTGAGAGGGTTAGGTAGCGCGCCTCAATAGCTTTCACAAGTAAGGGTTGGTACTTCTGTTGTATAAAACGCTTTAAGGCAACAGCAAAATAATTTTGAAATCGTCTAAGTGGTGAATTGTCATCCGCGGTTAAGGGCCGCATGCTAGCAAGGTGGGCAGGCAAGATTAGCTTTGATTCGACGATACTAAATAACAGACATAAAATTACCACCGACCCAATCGCAGCGGGCAGGGCGCCGAAACCACCTGGCACGGTTAAAAACGGCGCAAACGTCGCCACCGTTGTCAACACACCAAAGGTGGCTGGCATAGCAACTCGTTTCGCGCCACGAATGACATTGTCGAGAGTGTGGCCATCTCGTTCACCAGCGGTCTGAACGCTTTCGCCAATGATAATCGCGTCATCCACAACAATCCCAAGCACTAGAATGAAACCGAACAGACTGAGTAAATTTAGTGATCCGTCTGCCAGTGGCAGCAACGCAAATGCACCCAGGAAAGCGATTGGCATACCAAGCATGACCCAGAAAGCCAGCTGCAGACGAAGAAAGATGCCCAAGGTGACCAATACAAGAATAATACCCATCAGCATATTAGACACCATCATGGCAATGGATTCTGAAAGATAGGCAGTGCTATTTCCCCAAGATTGTAGCGATATGCCGTCAGGCAATGTCTTGCTTCTTTTTTCTACGTACTCAGTGACCTCGTTAGAGATATCGATTTGATTTTGATCACCAACAGCAGACACAGATATACCAATGCTCGGTTTGCCATTGAACAGCGAATAAAATCGAACCTCGGCAAACCCATCCTTAACCTCCGCAATATCGCTTAAGGTCAGTCTAGTGCCATCAGACTTGGAGATCAGAACAATTTTTTCGAAGTCAGCTTTTCGATAGGCCTGCCCTTCCGTTCGCAGCAAGATGTCGCCTGAATCTGACCGAATCGAACCAGCCGGCAGGTCCAGAGAGGAACGCTGCACGGCCTGAGCTACGTCCTGCAGCGATAGTCCGTATTGACGCAGCCTTGACTCCTCCACTTCGATGCTGATCTCGTAGGGTCTTGCTCCTCGAACATCAGCTTTCGTGACACTGGGGAGTGAAAGAATTTCACCTTGAATAGTTACCGCCAACCCTTTCATGGTGGTTTCATCTAATTCACCAAAAATCTGCACACTGATAGCACGAGGCTGAGGTTGATTTCGGTAAATGTTGGGTCGCTCAATAGAAGCCGGGAAGTTTGCAATCCGGTCAACCGCCGCATTGACTTCATCGAGCACAGCCAGCGCGTCGTAAGCCGTTTCAATATCCAGCTCCACCGTGCCCGAGGACGGATTCGCAAAGGAGCGCATATTAACAATGCCTTCTATATCTCGTACCGCTTCTTCAACGCGAATCACAACTCCGGTTTCGACCTCGCCCGGCGAGGCACCAGGGAAAGGCACTTGAATAGTGATTCGATCTAACTGAACGTCAGGCATGATCTGAGTTCGAATTGTTAGTGCGGAAAAGATCCCCGTCAGAATAATCACGAACATCAACAGATTGGCTGCTACATGATTCCTGGCGAACCAGGCGATAATTCCCTTGTGTGGATCAATTGATTCCAACACTCTGCCCCCCTGTGCCGTCAACTGCTTCCTGGTATCGAACAGCTGTGCCTGGCAGAGGGTTTTCAGGGACAGTCAGGCTAATAAGCTGACCTGACTCGAGGCCAGCTTTGATCAGTACAAATTTTTCATCAGCGCGCGCCACTTCGACGCTTATGGGCAGCAACGTATCGTTCGCGGTAATAATCCATAGCTTACCATCTCTTTTTAGTGCGCTGCGCGGCACTCTAATGACGTCTTTAAGCTGCTGTCCGGTGATACTTGCCTCGACGAAGGTACCGATTCTGAGCGGCTGCTGCCATTTGGCCGAATGTTGGTTGTAAGGGTCTTCAATCTGGGCCACGAGATATAACACACGGCTACGCTCATCGAATACGCCCTCGGTGCGAACTATCCGCCCTTCCCAGGTATAGCGTTCACCGCCGATATTGGCTGACAGCAAGACGTTCGGCCCATTGCCGCTGACTAACTCGCGCTCGTCCAGGTTAAGGTACGGTAACTCCCTGTCAGGCAGGGGCAACCTTATTTCCGCCACATCGACAGCAAACGTCACGGCAAGGGGTGTACCGCCATTCACAAACTGGCCTATATCCGCACGTTTTTCTCTAACGAGCCCATTGTAGGGAGCTCTGATGGTCGTACGATCAAGATCGCCGGCTCGCTTCTCGAGTTCCGCCCTGGCAAACTCCAGGTTGGCGAGCGCTTCAGTGAGTTGTGGCTTGCGTAGCGCCAGGTCAGACGCCGCTTTACTCGACTTCAACACCGACTGCGCGCGCTCCCAGTCCTCTTTCGCATAGTCTGCAAGGCCCGCCTCGCGGGTAACCATTGTTTCAGCCGATATGACCGAGGCTTGGGCACGCTTCACTTCAGCACGATAGTTTCGATCGTCAATCCGAACCAGCACATCGCCTTTGTTGAAGAATCCACCTGCGACGAATGCCGGTGACACCTCCGTAATTAAACCCGCGACCTCTGAGATCAGGGTTGTCTCGGTCCTGGGTGTCACGCTACCTTGCGCTGAGACCATAATCTTCGCATCTGTGCTCTGCGCGCGCATAACGTCCACAAACATCGTCGGTGGGCTTGTTTCGGCGGTCTGTGGCGGCGACTTTTGATTATACATCCACACGGCAGCAGTCAGACTGACACAGATAATGGTAATAGACAGGATGGTTTTGGTTAACATGCCGGCCATTGTACTCTTTGTCGTTAGACAAGCTAGTACGCACACCGAACCAACCTCGATCAGTATTTATGTGACCGAGAGTCAGCACCGGCATACACCAGCGGTACGCGACACACATAAATTCGACAGCCTAGATGGTGACACAGTTTGAGTGACACTAGTCGCCGTGGAAAACACCAAAACAATGAATACAGAGCAGTGAGCTCAATCGGTTCGATCTATGGGTTCTTACAACGTTACACCAGCGGAGCTGCCAAGGCTTGGGTTAGTGTCAGATCAGATCCAACCCTAAAATAGATCGCGACGAACGATAGTCATAAACACGGCATAGGCGCCCGAAACAACAAACAGGCCAAGCAAACCAAACGCATAGCGCTGATAGCGGCTGGTGAGCTCGCCTTGGGGGATACTGGAAATAATATAGGGGTGACTTTTATTAAAAGGCGCCACAAGATTGTGATGCTGCGTCGGCACATAGTCGTTAGCTGTCGCCGACTTGACCTGGCTCATGGCAGCCTGACGAGCTTGATTCCACTCATTCATATCAATATCGCCATCTCCATTTAGGTCAAAGCGCTGCAGTAACTTCTGTCGATCCTGTTTCCACTGATTCAACAATACGCGCACGCCAATTTTGAGCACCTCGGCTTTAGACCCACCCTGGTCTGTTTCAAATTGGCCCAGGCAATAAACACTCTCATTTTCCGCAATGATCTGCTCCGTGTAACGCCAATCGCCGACGACCCATACCCGCTTCTTTCGAGCAATTACCTTACCCACCTCCGGGTCAACCGCACATACGCCCGTACCATCGTCCACGTAAAAGCTGTAAATACTGGTATCACGCGCCACCTCTTCCCAGTCTTTACCTTTTTTTTCTATAAGATAATCAAACCAGACACATTCCCGACCACTCCCAGGTACCCTGAGCGGCTTGTCGTCCAGCGATCTGGCCCGACCTTCAAGCTGCACAAAACCCTGACTGGCCGAGCGAATTTTTGAGGTCGGAGTATCTTGCATGATGCGTCCATGACGAATGAAACCAAACAAGGCAATGACTGAACCAAAGCACACTAGCAGCGTGGCTAACATCACCCAGACGAACTCTGCGTCATCGAAAGACAGGGTGATACCTATGAGAAAATCAATCAACGAATCAATCATCAGCGACTTACCTAGCTCTTCAAGTTGATTTTTACGGGGAGCAAGGCAACCGTTTCAAATTTCAGATAAGCCAACTCACCAAAACCAAAACTTCTCGCCAGTACGACGTCAGGAACTTGCTGGATGCGCGTGTTATTCAGCCGCACCGATTCGTTGAATATTTCCCGCCGATCAGCGATCGCATCTTCCAATTGAGATATTCGCTCCTGCAAGGCGAGGAAATTTTCATTGGCTTTAAGATCTGGATAAGCCTCACAACGAGCAAAGAGCTGGCTCAGGGAAGTGCGCATGAGCGTTTCGGCCTGACCGAGGCCCCGCACATCGTGCTTCTCCTGTGCCGAATGAACTCGGCTGCGCGCTTCGGTGATGGCCAGCAAGACGTGCTGCTCATGAACCATATAGCCTTTGCACACATCTACTAACAATGGTAACTCAGTGTGGCGCTGCTTCAACAACACCTCAATGTTGGCAAAGGCGCGCGCCACATTATTCTTTAGCCTGATCAAACCATTGTAGATGATGACGGTATAGATCAGGATAACCAGCGCCAGCGCCGCTACCACAAACTCGAGAATTGTCATCGCTTATTCCCCGTTGCTTCCTTCAATCTATCGACCCTAGCGTCTCGGTTCTGCGCGCACGCCGCGCTTTGGCGACGGTTGCGATGATAATGCTAGCAGCCGCAAAACCCAGCCCAAGGATGAGTCGGCTAACCTGTATCAGTTAGCGATCGAAATCATGTACTGTAAATATTTATGGTGCAAAGTGCAGGCCCGTTGATCCCCGCGGACTGCCCGTCGGTCTGGTAATCGGCGAGCGCTCTACGCCCGGACGCGGTGAATCAAAGACTAACGGTAAGACAAAGGCTAAGGGGAGACAAAAGGCAAGGGCTTACTATCTATTGGCGCTACGGTCTCGACAATCTTCAGCGCAAGGAACAGCAACTTTAGCAAGACTATTCCTTTTATTTATTTTCTCGGACCCGGAAAAAATCTATTGGTGGTTTGTTGATAGGCTTTATAGTCAGGACGTTTCTGCACGGAGTAATATTCAGCCGGTTCTGCGCCGGTATCATAGACAAGGGTGCTGAACATCTTCCAGGAGGCGAACAATAGCCCGACACCCAGCAGCAGCCAAATGACCAAAGATTCTGCGGCATGCAGTGTCAGCCACGAGGGTATCGACGCGATAATCAAGCCGTTCCACACCATCCATTCGGCAAAATAGTTGGGATGCCGGCTGTACTTCCACAACCCGACGTTGCAGACCTTGGTCCTTTCACCGGCTTTTTTCATTGCTCGCAAGAAATTGAGTTTTTGCATATCGGCGACGGATTCCATGATGAAGGCACCGACCCAAACCAGCAGGCCAATGATCTCTAGTGCATGAATGTGCTCACTCGAATTTGCGGCAATAACAAAGGCAGGCATCGCCAGGAAAGAGGCATTGGCTAATCCCTGCCAGAGCGCGTCAACTTGCATTGCCAGTGGCGTGTTCGTTTTGCCCGCCGCTAGCCATCGCTGCTTTTGATACTCATAACGCGGGAATTCCTGCTTTAGCCGTCCCATCGCCCATAATTTCAACGCACCAAAACCCATGCGACTACCGACAAATATATAAACAACACTCACCGTAGCGACCCGCAAGGGCTCCCCGTCGCTTTGCCACCAGGTTAAGCCGCCAATGAGGGTGAGTCCCAATGGCCAACCGATATCGACATATGACATACGTCCCGTCATCCAGATAGGAATGCACACAACGAGGGAAAACAGAACCAGTTGCAGCAACCCATTGTATAAGCCGATAGCCGCGAACGTATCGGTGAACAGTAACAATGCCCAGCCAGCAACAAAGGGAATAAGAGATTTAAAATACTTCATAGTTTTTGGGGTCGGAGTAAAGTGCCGGAGTAAA
>JABBAY010000023.1:2318-10071 GCA_018607725.1 K189A clade bacterium | reverse complement strand
CGGAGTAAAGTGCCGGAGTAAATTCATTCATCATGAAACAAGCGCGATCTAGCTTAGCATCTTTCTACTCTCAGCATTCAATTGTGGGCTTCCTAGGTTTCTTGCCTCTAGCATCTAGCATCTAGCAGCGGCTATTTTACTCCGACCCGACTACTCCCAGTACTTCCTGGCGCTTCAACTCACCCAAGACGTGGCGCTCTTGAAGGGTCGCTTGAATTTCAGCATGTCGTTTCCGAGACAAGTTGTAGCGCAGATAGAAAACGATGGCGATGACTCCCGGGATAATAGCGATCGGTCCATCGATCAGTCCGAGCTGGAATATCGTTGCCGGGTCGACTGTACCTGGCTTAGCCCCTACGGGGAACGCAATAACGTCAATGGCTATACCCGCCAACAAATGACCCAAGCCTGAGGACGCTTTGGCGAAAAACGACCGTGCCGCATAAAAAATACCTTCCTGCCGCCGCCCCGTCATCAGTTCTTGCTCATCGGCAATATCCGCTAATGCTGACATGGCGCTGATGAGTAGCACGATGCCAAAAGAGGCGGTGAAGACGTAGAACACGATGAGCGACGGTATCAACATCTCAGAATCGTTAGACGGGAAAAAACCGGTCATTCTTAACATCACTGGTGCGGTGGCCGCTACTAACAAACCGATCAGGCTGGCAATAATAACTGGTTTCTTTTCGAACTTGTCGTGTAACCGCGCGGTCACTAAAAATCCTATGATAGAGGCCAGTAAACCGAACACAACAAAATACCGGATTTGGTTAGGTAACAACTCCCAAAAATACGTATTCATATGCAAACCAATTGTATCTCTCGTCCCCAGGGTAGCACTGAGCAGCAAGTAGCCGATCAGTAAAACCAAATAATTTCGATTCGTTAACGCTGACTTACAGTCGAGGAAGAACTCCTTTAGCGTAAAACGCGGCAGCCCTGCTGGTGCGCCAGGTAATCGCGGTATTACCCGCATAGTAAACAGTGTTGATAGCACCATAATGACGCCGCCCAGCAAAGCAGCCGTGATGGCCAAGTCAGAATAGGCTGATCGATTCAGCATGCCGTTTTCAAATTCAGGTGTCGCTGCGAAGAAAAATGAATAGGCAAAATAGGCAAATCCAAAACCACCGACAGCGCCCAGCAATGTATTCATACTCATCACACGGGTACGTTCGGTAAAATCTGCAGACAGTTCTGCACCCAAGGCCAGGTGCGGCACATGAAACAGTGTCATGCTTGAACGCATGATGACGGTCAGGACCGTTAGCCAAAGAAACAATCCGAAACTATCCAGATTTTCAGGTGGTGAATAGATGAGGAACAGGCACGCCATCACCGGAATTGGCGCGGCAAACATAAATGGGTGACGTCTGCCCCATTTTGACCGCCAGCGATCTGATATAGCACCCACAAGGGGGTCTGTAACGGCATCAAAGAACAAGGCAATCGTAATCGCCAGCCCAGCCAGGGTGCCGGGCACACCCATAATATTGGTATAGAAGAAAAAGTTGAAGGCGTTGAAGGCCACGCCAATAATGGTCTCGGCAGCGGCGCCTGCACCGTAGGTAAACTTCAGTAGCCCAGGCACACGCACTGCAAACGCACTACTGACATGGTGGGACGACGGCACTACTTTTGTGGACAACTACTGCACTCCTGCTATTGCTTAGCCTCATCACAGAGTAGGCGATAGTTATAGCTAAACGCAAACTTGTCAGCCCCGTATGCCAACATCATGGTGACAAATGGGGAAGGAATAAGCGCACAGAACAGCACATCTATTTAGCCGCCTGCGCGCACCTCGAGGGTTGGCATTAAGTAAGCCACGCCCCGGCTGAAACCAAATTGTGGAAGGTTGATAGATATCATGAACTCCGCCCACCGGATATGTCTAACTTTCATGCGTATCCCTGCCGATCACGCGTCGCTCATCTCGCTCCGTCTTGTGCGAGATATCGGGTTCGTCTGTCAGCCCCGGTGACAAGGAAATCAGACTGTCTTATCACTAGCTTGTCATCTTCAAGACACCATTTTCTTCGAAGGAGCAATGTAATGCGCGAGTTAACCGAGAAAGAAATTTCCGCCATTTCCGGGGGTGGCTTGGCAGGAAGCCTAGCAATGGGTTTAGCCGGTGGTTGGGCGGCGGCTGTCACCGGGTTCGGTATTGGATCAGTGATCGGCGGTCCGTTTGGTGGTATTGCAGGTGCTGGAGGTGGGTTCATACTCGGCGGCGCAATTGCCACGGCAGTTGCCTTAGCCAGCGATAACGACCGTGAGCAGGATAAAAACGATAACTAAGGGATCTGCTATGAGCGACCGCGATCAAACGCTCGAAAGACAAGCCGCGCGTTACAGGGTTTTCAAGAAGCGACCTTGGTTTGGCATTTGGTTGCTGTTGCTTGGCATTGGTATTCCGGGTGTGACAGCAGTTGTTTTGGCTTTGGGTGCGCCGAATGTTTTTTTCTCGAGCTTGGCCGGAAGCTTTGGGTTTTCGGCCATAGTGGCCATTGCTGTAGGAATATCATCGACACTTGTTGCGCGACTCAGAGCAGCGGCGATCACTAGGGAGCTTGAGCAGAAACAGCAATCGAGCCCAGACCAAAAACAGGCAAAGTAAAGACAGACAAGTAACAATAGCCTGCAAGATTTCCTGGCAGGCCCGGAGAGTTGAGAGGATTAATCCTATCAATTTACTGAACCTTCGCAAGCACAGGATACGCTCCTAGGCGACTGGACTGCAGATACTGACGACGTGGGCTATACGGGTGCCGCGGCCGTATTCAGCCGCCTGCTTGCGGCCGTTATCGCGGGCTAATACGGGGCTACAATCTTGCAGGTCTTGCTGTTCTGGTCAGCGTTTGTCCTGACCCGACCGCTCGGGGTAGCTGTCGGAGACTCTCTCGACAAACCAATTGCTGACGGGGTTGGGTCTTGAGTCGCTACAGCACATCCGTTGCAATGCGGATTTTCATTATCCGGCCCTTACTGTTATTCAAACTAAAACAGCAAAAACCAGCCATAAACTAGGGCAGGGCCATGCTGACGGAATGACATGAGGTGACTGCGCGGATCGTCTTGTAGCCTCGAGGTGCCTATGTCGAGCGTTGTGAATGCTAGCCGCCACTGATTAGACGATCCTCATAAATTGACCTTTGATTGCTTTGCGACGCAATTCAACCTAGCCTAGCGTTCAGTAATCTTACATATTCAGATTTACAGGAGACGATTTTGGCTATTCATTTAGAGCATCAATTTAACGCCACCGCCGAGCAGCTCTGGCTAATTCTTGGTCAACCAGAACGAGTCGATTGGGTGCCAGGCATTGAGTCCTGTCAGTTTGATGGTGAGATACGCGCCTTTACCCTACCCGGTGCCGGGGCCCTTAAAGAAAAAATATTGCAGCTAGACCATGACCAGAGGCTCATCGAATACACTTGTATCGAAAGCCCCATTCCTTTCGACTCACATCTGGCGAGCATGCAGGTCACGACCACGGAAACGGGCTGCCAGTTGGTTTGGAAGACGCAAGTCACACCCGAGAAATTTGAACCTTTTATCCGCCAAAGTATGGAAGGCGCCCTGCTCCGTCTGGAAACACTACTCGCGTAAATCGGAGGTTTATCAGATGTCACTCAACATGTCCGTTGTCCAACGTCAGGCGTTCCTCGCAGATCTACATGTCGGCGTTGTCAGTATTCCTCGTCAAACGAAGGGCCCTCTGACAGTGCCTATCTGGTATGACTACACCCCCGATGGCGAGGTGTGGATGATCACTGATCGAGACTCCATCAAAGGCAAGCTGCTGGCCCGCGCCGAGCGGATTAGTCTTTGCGCGCAAACAGAAACCGCGCCTTACCAATACGTCTCTATCGAGGGACCCTTTACCACCAGAGAGACTACTGCCGAAGAACTACTGCATATGGCTATTCGGTATCTGGGTGACGTTGGTGGCCGTGCCTACGCCAGCAACGCCGGCCAAGGCAGTAACATGGTTGTCTCAATAACGCCGCAGACCTGGTATACGGTGGACTATAATCAGCTGAGCTGAGATAGTGCCGCTGACTGAAAGCAGACCATCTAAACCCCTGCGGGCATCAGCTACTCTCGTCGCCCACGGCCACGCGCCCTGCGACTAAGGGCATCAAATAAGCGCCAAAAACAATACCACCGGCATAGCCATCAGGCCGGCGGCGATAACCACTCAGCGTCAGCAACGGCTCTTTGGCACGAATGCCACTAGACTGATCGACGGTCACCACAGTACAGCGCTCGCAAGGCGCAACCTGATCGAGGGTGACTTGGGGGAACTCGAATTGCCCTAGCCCATCTTCCGCATAAGCCTGCAGGCCAGTGACCACCAGATTGGCGCGAAACCGATCCATGGTGACCGGCGTTGAAAGACGCTGGTTCAAGTCATCTAAGGACGCCTGGCTAGTGAGCAACACAGGGGAGGTATCGACAAATTTGTTTTGTTTTTGACCGTGCACCTTGGTGAAGTCCTGCAGCGGCAAGTACCAATCAATGGGCGCCTTGGCCCGCACCAAACGTACCGGCTGACCTAGCGCCAAACCTAACCAGTGGGCGACGGCATCGCCCATATCCAACACCGGCACTGCTTGGCCATAAATCGTCAGGGGCGATTCAGCGCCAACAGATTCTGTCGCGAGCACAAAATCAGGCTGATGGGGAAATGTCAGCACCAGGTCGCTACCTTGCCAAACTGCACCGAGCTGATAAAGGTTCGGGTTCAGTTTTTGATTCACCCAACCGCCTTCGTGCATGAGGGCAAATTCACGATCACCGCGCAAACCCATGGGCGTGATTTCAACCCTATCGAGGCTATAGCCTCGACAGCCCTTAATGGGATAGATATGAATGTCACTGATATGCATATTAGACCGAACCTGACTTCGCGCGAATAGCTGCTTCAAGGTCATCCAGCTTGTCCTTGCCAAAATAGATCGCACCATCCAAGTAAAAAGTCGGCGAACCGAAGGTGCCCATCTCAACGGATCGATCGGTATTATCGATCAGTTGTTTTTTTACCTGGGGATCTTGCGACCCCTGTATGATATCGTCGGCTGGCAAGTTGGACGCCAACAATGCCCCATGAATAATCTCCAGCTCATCCATTTTTTTCGGTTCATTCCACATATGCTGATACACCGCTTCCACATAGGCCGGAAAGAAGCCGGCCTGTTGGGCATAAACTGCGCCCCGCATAATGTGCAGGGTATTAACAGGGAAGAACGGGTTGAAGTGGTAATCTGTAATGTTATGTCGCGCCAAAAATCGTTCGGTCTCAATCGCGCTGTACTCAGACTTGTTCTTAATGCCCTGCATGGAGACTGCCGGCGACACATTATTCGTGGCCTTGAAAACGCCACCAAGCAATACGGGCACATACTTAAATGTGACGCCGGTGCGCTGCTCAATCAAAGGAATCAGACGATGGCTCAAGTAGGCATTCGGGCTGCCAAAATCAAAATGAAATTCTAGGTTCATCGTTACTCCTAATCACGTTTTAAAATTTTATTAGACGAAATGCAGGGCTAAACCTCAGTCCTGACCTGCTCAGTGGGATCAACATCCAGCGGTATAATCTTGATGTTATAAAAGCCATATATAGCCGCTACCACCGGGTTAATGAGGTTGAAAAAGCAAAAGGGCAGATAGGCAAATGTGGCGACGCCAAGGGTGCCTGCCATATAGGCGCCGCAGGTATTCCAGGGTATCAAGGACGACGTCATTGTGGCTGAGTCTTCCAGTGTTCGCGAGAGATTAACGGGGTCTAGATTACGCCGCTTGAACTCAGCCTTGTACATGCGCCCGGCAAGCACGATAGCAATATATTGATCCGCTGCGACGATATTGACACCAATACAAGTAAAGATCACTGTGAGCACCAAGGAGCCTGTGCTGGTCACCATCCGCAGGGCCGCGATCACCAAGCGTTCGAGCAAGCCTGTATGCTCCAGCACAGCGCCAAAGGTCAAGGCACAGAGAATTAGCCACACCGTGTTTAACATGCTGCTCATACCCCCTCGACTCAACAGATCATTCACAGCCGCATTGCCGGTATCAATGGTAAAGCCGTTAAACAAGGCCTGCCAGACACCTTTAATGGTTGTTAGCACGGCATTATCGCCAGCCCCCGCACCGACAAATCGGGCGATCGCGTCAGGTTGAAGAATCGCTGCAAATACGCCGCCGACTATCGCTCCGATCATAATGGTGGGAAATGCCGGCAGGCCTTTAGCGGCCATGACCAGGACCAGCACTAAGGGTAACAGCGCCCACAGACTGATAACGAAGTGCGTATCCAGAATACTCAAGGTCTCATCCAGGGCTATCGATCCACCGTCACCAGCCTGAGCAAGACCGATAATCAAATACAGCAGCAGGGCAATGACAATACTGGGCGTAGTGGTCCAGACCATATGCCGTATATGGGCGAACAATTCAGTGCCTGCCACTGCCGGCGCCAGGTTGGTGGTATCTGACAGGGGCGACATCTTGTCGCCAAAATAGGCGCCCGAGATAATCGCCCCCGCAGTCATTTCCAATGATAATCCGAGTCCCTGAGAGATACCGATAAGGGCAACGCCAATCGTGCCAGCGGTGGTCCAGGAGCTACCGATACTGACCGATACCAGTATGCAAATGAGACACGCACTCACATAGAAGAAAGATGGGTGCATGATTTGCAGGCCGTAATAAATCATGGTCGGCACCGTGCCCGCGAGAATCCAGGTACCAATCAGCGACCCCACCGCGAGCAAAATTAAAATGGCCCCCAGGGCCGTTGAGATACCCGTGACGATACCTGCTTCAATGACTTTCCAGCCATGGCCATTTTTAATCCCGATAATGGCGGCCAAGCCAGCGGCGAGAATCAAGGCAATCTGGTTCGCGCCATAGGATGAATCATCGCCATACAGATACACTGACAATGTTAGCAACGACACTAAAAATAGAACGGGAATCAGCGCATCCAGCAGGGTTGGGGCCTTGATTTTGCGAGTCATGAATACCTGCAGCCAATGGTGGAATAAGTGACCACTACAGTACCGGACATTCAGCACGAGCACAAAGGGCTTGGGCCTTACAGGCTATTTGTCGAGTAGCTTAGAATCGGCTTTCTGCTACTATAGCCACAACCATCCCATCACTGACGTTGCAAATATCGGAGTCCTCAATGATCGAGTATCACGACCCTCACGCTGCCACGAGTATCAAAACCACGCCCTATGCGCTGGCAATCCCCACGAGCACCGCCAACGCACTGACCATTGGCCTGCTTGCCAACGGCTTTCCCGATTCGGAAAATTTCCTCGACCATATTGCCGCTGTCTTACAGGTCCATGAGCCGGACATTTCCTTCGAATATTATAATAAGGGCAACGCGTCGATTCCCGCCAGTCCAGAGATTTTGGCCAGCATCAAGACCCAATGTCAGGCAGTCATCACCGCCTACGGACACTGAGGCAGCTGCACCACCGGCACCGTGCGTGACGGCATAGAAATAGCCAGACTAGGGATTCCCGCTGTGGCTTTGGTGACTCAAGACTACTGGCCACAGGGCGATTTTGTCGCTCGCTCCCTGGGCATGCCGAATATCCCACGGATCAAATTGCCCCACCCAGTGGCGGGTACAGGTGTCGCTAACATGCGCGAAATTGCCGAGCAGATGGTACCAGCCATTATGGCGGCCCTGCGAGAGGCATCGAGTGGCAATACTGATTTA
>JABBAY010000023.1:0-2308 GCA_018607725.1 K189A clade bacterium | reverse complement strand
CTGCGAGGCAAGCCAGCCCCTGCAGAACAACCCGCTGACAAGACCAAGGAAAACCCGCAATGACCAATATACTTGAGGCGACCGACGAAGCGGCCGCGCTAGAAGCGCTGCACGCCCGCGGTTGCACTGATGGGTTGCCGGTGGTTATACCCACTCGAACACGCGTGAGCCGAATGACTTTAGCCTCCGGCATGGACGCCGATATGGTGCTCGGTACCATGGGCCCTGCCGGCGGCGTGGCAACCATCGAAATGGTGGCCGTGGCCGCCGTCATGGCGGGTTGCCTGCCTGACTATATGCCCGTGGTTGTCGCTGCCGTCAAAGCCGTGATCGACCCAGTGTTTGATTTGACCGAGATGCAGGCGACCACCCACTGTACTGCACCATTAATCATCGTCAATGGTCCTGCCAGGCACAACTGTGGACCGATCCATTCAGGTTTTGGCGCCCTCGGCCCAGGCTTTCGGGCCAATGCCAGCATCGGCCGCGCCTTGCGTCTATGTATGATCAACATCGGTGGCGCCAAGCCCGGCGAATCAGACATGGCGTTACTGGGCCACCCTGGAAAATTCACCTATTGCCTTGCCGAAGACGAAGAAAATAGCCCCTTCACGCCATTACATGTTGGTCTTGGCTTCGAGCCGGAGGATAGTGTGGTCACCGTCATTGGGGCGGAAGCGCCGCACTCGGTGATATTCAGTGGCGATGCTGATGATCCTGACAACCATCTGCACTTGTTGCAGATACTTGCCCTTGGCTTGACCAATATGGCGACCAATAACGCCATTCTCGGCAACGGCTCCGCGACGGTAATATTGAATCCCGAACACGCCTCAATACTGGCCAATGCCGGACTAGATCGCGAGGCAGTCGCGGCTCAGCTGTATGCATTGTGCGTTAACTCAACAGTAGAAATGGCACGTTTGGTGCCAGGCTTCGCGCGCAGCAAAGGCCCCGACACACTGCGCCATAGCTTTCACAGCGCTGAGAATATATTGATCTTGATGGCAGGCGGCAGCGGCATCTACTCGATGGTCATGCCATCCTGGTGTGCTGGTGCCCATCGTAATAGTGCCAGCAGCGTCAAGGTTGACGCCGACCAGTTTTGTGAGATCCCCGGCCTTGCTGCACGCAGCACTCAACACTGAGCGACTCTCCATGACACAATTACCTATCGCGAAATCCAGTCCCTGGAGCCAAGCACAAATTACTGCATTCCTCGAAAAAACCACCGTGCCGATGCGGCTGGCTTGCCATGGCAACGCTGGCTTTCCCCTGGCCTGCTCCTTATGGTTTTGCTTTCAGGAGAATAGTTTATGGTGCGCCAGCCATGAAAATTCGCATATCGTCAAACTGATACAGCAAAACAATAAGGTCGGGTTTGAAATTGGTGTCAACCAACCTCCTTACCAAGGTGTGAGGGGCCAGGGCGAAGTGACGCTCGTGCGTGAACGTGCTGCTGACATACTGGCAGCCATGCTACAACGCTACGAAATCGAGCAAGACTCAACTCTGGCGAAATGGCTGCTTAGCCGCGTTAAAGACGAATACGCCCTTCGCATCGACATCAAGCGCATCACCGCCTGGGACTATACGCAACGAATGCAAACCGGGAAATAGTTTCTAAGCGCTAGTATCAGCCCTTTTTCAGGCTGGCGGGCGTCCAATCACAGCCCTCACAGACTGGATCGATTTTATGCGCCGCCAGCACCGCAAAAATAAAATCACGCCACACGGTGTCGGGCTGCCAAACGGTATTCATATCAGCCTTGGCCTGTTTAACGGATATACCCTGGTAGATCACTCGATATAGAAAGCTAAAAGCTGTGGCTCTAAAATTGACCTGACAATGTAGCAGGGTTTTTTTGTTTGGCGCGCGCTGTAAATAATCAGCAAACACTTGGAACTCGTCCGCTTGCGGGTCAGTGAAGTCTACCGGAATATGCAGGTAGTCCATCCCCAAATCCTTCACCAGCTTGTCTTCATCGGTAATAGCGCCGGGGTTCGTTGAGAAGGCCAGGTAGACAATACGCTCGAAATCCTCTGCCCAGAGTGAGCGTAATTGCTCTCGACTCGGCTGACCGGCACTGGCAAACACCGGCGTATACTGGCGAAAATTATTGATCTCTGCGAGTTCGGGGGTAGGCACTTCCAAACCACTTGCCTGCTCAATCATCATTAACACTCCTAATAAAAAGCCTAGTCTGCTCACCTTCTGCATGATACGCCTCGGTTTCTCCCGCATCTTCTTGTACTCGCTTCATTGCACAACTGACATTGTACTCGCTACATTGCACAACTGACATTG
>JABBAY010000188.1:7560-18751 GCA_018607725.1 K189A clade bacterium | reverse complement strand
TCCGAGCCTATTTTTGCGATACTATTTGCCCGACACTATTTGCGCGACACTATTTGCCCGACACTATTTGCGCGACACTATTTTCGACCCCGGGACTCTTAGGGCGTAGAGCGTGGATCTGCTGACAAGGCGACTTAGATAGCCTAAGCCGCCTTGCTCAATCTACATCGGGTAAAACGTCATCTCAAATTCACCAGATGCAATATCGAGAACCGATTTGCACAAATTTTGACTTCCGTCACTCAAATCGTCTAACGAGTGCATAGTGAAAGAAGTACCCTCACGCTTCCACATGCCATTCCTTACTGCAGCCACACGTTTACCATCATCATCTATAGCCATGCCTTTGCCGGTAAATGATCCCTGTGAAGTCGAACTGGGATTAAGTTTCATGTTGTACGTGAGGTACACCATCCCGTATTTACCGGCCTTTCCAGAGACGGTCACGGTGCCGCCGGTGTCCGAGAGCTCAAGGTTCAACAACTTGCCTTTAACACTGTAGGTCTCGGCAGGTAATTCGATGGTGGTATGACCGTCGGCAGCCACTGATTGCGTAAGTACTAAGAGCATCAGTGACGCTACCAAAAATAATAATTTCATTTTCTAACACCCCTACCTTAGTAGCTTTAAAGATCCGCAACCACGTAGTTAACATTAGTGCGGTAGACCTTTCTAATTCCACCAACTTTCTTCTGAAATTCAGCAAACGCTTTCGATGGAACTCCGTTTTCCAAAAGTGTTTCTAGATCTTTGGCGCCCGAAAAAGCCATGTGTGTAACATTGCTATCGGCACCACCTTGAATTCGCCATAGGCCATAAGCCCCTCTAACTAGACCCGCTTTTTCCTGAGCTTCCATTAATTTTTTATACGCTGCTACGTAAGTCGCCTCATCAGTGACGCTGGTTTGCCAAACAACGTAAGTCGTATCTTTCGTGTAATCACCGCCCGTGTGCAACGTACGCAGTAGCCGCTGTGATACCGATTGCGTGTGCTCCTTCAATACAGCGATGAGATTCCCAGCGGCCCTGCACTGCTGCATCTTGCCGAAGGTCTCGGTTATCGATTTCGCGTCGGTGAAGTTGAAAATAACCGAGTGGGTAGGAGCTTCAGTTCCATTCCAATTTTCTGCCATTACGCGGATAGCGGTAGGCATCGATTTTCGACATTCCGACTGTGCAAAAGTAGATATCGCAGCAACGACACTAGCTTGCTCCGCTGTGGAAAATTGAAATATCGTCGCGAAGGCAGGAACTGTAGCCTCTTGACTATAAGCCGACATAGTCTGTAGCCCGACGATTAACAGCAAGGACGAAAGAATTTTCTTCATAGCAATATCCAGATGAATTTTGAACGATAAAATTAAACGTGCCCCAATATCACGTCAATAATGGTTCGGTTTTGGTTAAGCGTTACAGGCTTGGTTCTCGGCCATAACCTGTTTGCACGAACCATAAGCATAAATGGATATCTCATCTTCGCCAGGATTCTAACACCGGGATAAAGCTCACTGAGAGCAGATCTCTCACCACACAACACACCATTAGCGATCAATGACAGCAGTTCGCGACGCCAAGGGGCTCCGAATCAACAGACTACTTTGGGCAGAATAAGTAGGCACATCCCTTGAGAACGACCAACAAAAAATTACGCTATAGGCCTCTAGGCAACACCTACCCAGACCATTCAGATTTTACTTTTGCTTAATCCCTTGCCGGCGTCGGCCGACCCCGTGAAATCGTCAACTGTTGAGGCGTTTGGTTGCCGATATAAAGGAACGCTCCTCCGTGATCAAAGGTCAGTATTTGCATGAGCCGGCTGAATCTCTCTGGGTATTGCGAGAATGCTTCATTGAAAAAGCCCAAAGCATGAATCCTCAACTGCGCTGAAGCCCCGGCTTTCTCTCGTATCAACTCAATTTCCGTCAAAAATGCGTCAAAGTCGTTACCCGTATAATCATCTCCTGCGACGAATAAGCCTACTTTCAGCCCAGGCCTATACAATCGCTCAATAGCCACTCTAATCCCTTCTACCGGGCTACTATTGGAGTACGCATTCCAGCTTGAAAGCTTAGCTTGCGCTGCATCAAAGCTACGCTTATCCGCCGGCAACCAATTCTGCTTGCCGGCATACAAAAACTCGCCCTGATCGCTGAGGATCTGAAAACCCTTTAGCCGAGGATAGTTCCGCAGTATCTCCGAGACTTTACTAATTACTCGTGGCCATATTTTTTTCATACTGCCGGAAGTATCGATCACGAAAACAAGATAATCCGAATCAACCGGAATTCCATAGTTCCGACTCGGCGGGCCCTGGCTTTCAACGCCTGTGAAAAGTAATTTTTGCTTTAACTCGAGCTCGAGCGAATCTGCCGCCTCACTAACCGATAGCAACTCTTGTTTCAACACCGCTATGGACGCATCAGCGGCATTCTTATTACGACTATCACTATCTTGGCTACTGACGAGTACGCTGAGCGCTGCTCGCATCGATACGAAATCTAATTCCAACAAGCTATTGCCAGATGTTAAACTTTTGACTTGTTCTCTCATCTCGCCAATTTTTTGATAAACTTCACTATCGCTTTTTGTTTCATGCTCGCCGACTGGAAGAATCAGTACTAGCAGGACAATCGCGCCAAACCCGCAGGCGATGACGTCTAAGAACGCGACAATTGAAACAGGGCTGATGAACTTCTTCTTCACTTCAATAACCAATCAACAGCTGGCGTAATTAATTTCCCAGCTGTTACACCAGAAACTATCGAGTAGAATCTTATCGCCTCACTATCGCCATCTAGCGGCAATAGGACCACATCGACAGGCACTCCAGACAACCCGCCCGCCATAGCTTCTACGGACTTCATCGCCACTGAAACCCTACAATCGCTAGTCAGCGTTGAAACTTTTTGTTGCTCCTTGGGACAGCCCTTTAATTTACCACGACCGTCAACTTTCCCAGGGAGACCATCGGTTATCAGCAAAATTCTACCGGGCTTCGGGATCAAACTATTGGCCGCGTCAATCGCTTTTTTCAGATTGGTACCGCGCTTCGGTCCGTGTGACACGAGGTCCTCAACAAGCGCATCGTGACGACCATCTTTCTTATCCCATATGAGAACTTCTTGACCAATCGAATTGCCCTCCAGGTTATAAACCTCTTCGGAATACATCAACAACTTGAACCTAGCATTTCGATCAATAGTCTTATACGCAAACTGTGCAGAGAGCCTTGCCTGATTCCACTTAGGCGCCGAGTTTCTGGCAACTGATCCGGAAACCTGAATCCTAAAAATCTCGACCAACGACCAATGCAGCATGCTCGCCGACACATCCAATAAAATGACGACCTTATCCAGCCCGCTAAAGTTGATACCATCTAAGGCACCCGCCCCCTTTAAGTCAAGTTCACTTCTAGATTCCTGTTCTTGCGTCAACTGTCTGGCTAACTGATTGTCGAACTCCTTCAGCCCTTTCATTCTGGCCAACTCGGTACTCAACGCCGCCTTGACCTTTTGAACACTAGCCTCTTTATTTGTCAGGTACTGACCTCTGACGCGAGCCGCTTCAGTCAATTGAATTTTATCCGCCGCCAACGCCTCAAGCTCAAACTCAAGATTGGTCCGCTCAGAAGACAACCTCTCAACCTCCGATTGCAGCTTGCCGACTTCAGATGACGCCATCAAATCAAGCACTTCACTATTCACTGACGGCTGCTCATGTTTAACAATGAGCAATAATAGTATTGCTGCTCCGAGACCGCAGCAAAGAACATCGAGGAACGAAAGACCGACACCATCTTCGCTGACAGCAGCTTTTCTTTTGGACATTTAAGCTGCGACTCTAATGCGCGTAAGATGACTACCCAATGCTTCACTAATAAATTGTTTCGATCTCACCAGCCGATCGTAATCCCTTCCCCTGAGACTGGTAGACAGGAACGTCAAAATCAGGCTCAACAGGAGCGCGACGAATGTAGAGTTGAAAGCGACCCCTAGATTTAGTGCAACTCCTGCTATATTTCCTGACAAAGCCTGATCGGCATCGGCTAATGCCTGGCCAATGCCTCGAACAGTGCCTAAGAAGCCAATTGATGGAATCGCCCAAAGCACAAAATTTACTAACTGAAGCCGTGAATCCAGTATCTCCTCTCGCAGATCATAGAATTCAAAAACCACGCTTTTTGCATCTTCAACCGACTCAGTTTGCTCGTACCTATCTAAGAATATTCGAACACCCGGGAGAATATAAGTATTTAAATCCAGCTGCTCAGCTTCTTTTAGTCGTTGATCAATTTGTGCTTTAGTAACACCTGGTTTCTTTAGGCCCAAAAAATCAATATTGATTAGCTTTATATCCTCATTAAGAACCCTGTAACGGTTCAGCAATAGCAACGTACACCATAGCGCTAAAATCAGACACAATTCCTGCTCAAGATCTTTCAAAATCAGCCAAACTGTTCGTTGTGGTACTTCACCTAACATTAATGCCTTAGCGATCTCAGCCGCAGAGATTGGGTCAACAATAAAAACGTAGGCAGCATGTACAGCAAAACTCGCAAAAATAAGGAACACAACATCGACAAATATAGGATGATCCCGGAATAACTTTCCCGCATTTTTCAGACTCAATTTCTCAACTCCTAAATATCATCCGGCAAGGCTACTTGTGCCATTGAAGACAGTTTTTGCCTCAACAACAACTCCGAATAGGTTTCCGTATTTTTTGCAGCACTACCGGACGCATTGCTTGAGCCTTGCTCTTTTGGGTTACTGCGCTTACTTTCGCAATTTATTTTCTGCACTTTTGACAGTTGTGAGTCGTTGCAGCCCCCATCAGTCTGAGCACCAGCTTTGTACGCCGATAAACCACCAACTGACAGAACAACAAAACATAGACACAGCCGCTTCATTTTATTGTCCTCACTACCCTGAAGCCCAAGTCATCCGCACCATAGATAGCAGAACCCACAGCTATCGACTCTAGCGCTTCGGGAGACGCGGCCAAGTAACTGGACCCAAGGGTACGATGTTGAATACCGTAAGCTGCGCCAAAATATTCTGCATTTTCGACAGCCGCGTCATGGAGCCACTCTCGCACATTACCTACCAGATCATAAACATTGAGCGCATTCGGCCTGAATGACTTTACGGGCGACACGCCTGCATAGTTATCCACATAATGTTGCATGGTGGCCGAGGAATACTCGCCTAACTCGCGCCCCGCGAGATTACCAATCCCTCGAGGTATCGCTAAATATTGTTCTCCCCAGGGGTACTTTTGCATTTTTTCTAGGGATCCTGCCGACATCAACACAACCCACTCGCCCAGGGTCGGCATCCTGAACCCATTTGAATTTTGATCAAAGGCAATAGTTTTGACACCCCGAACTTCGCCAAAGGTATAAAAAGGGCGTAACGCCAGCTTCTCGCTGAGCCAATTACAATATAGCGCCGCATCTTGCCAATTGATGTTATTCTGCGGTAACTGACCAACATCACTGCCGACATTACCACCACTAAACCTTGCATAAGCTTCAGCTGTTATCACGGTGTCACTGACGTACAGGTCAGGGACATAAGGTTGCATCAAAAGCCGCAATTTTTCCGGAACGCTGAATGTCCTACCCTCAAGCTTAAGCAGAGTCACGCCTTCTACCTCTTCAATGTCAGGCGAGTCCACAAACAGTTTCCTATCTGCCTTGATCAGGCGAATTCTGATATTTCGATCTTCTAGCTTTACCGCTGGTACGAGAAATTCTTCTGTTGCATAACCGACTTTTTCTGCCGAAATGATGTCACCCGCTGACACTGTCAAAGCGATCGATGAAATTCCCTTCTCAACCCCGTTAAGGATGATCTTTGAGGCTGGAAACACCTCGACACTGACAGAATAACGCTCCTTGGCGAGGACAATTTCCCGCGCACTGGCCTGGCCTAACTCAACCTCCAGCTTACCTAAAACCGGTTCATACCCACTCTTTCGCACTTGGTACCGATAATCCCTAAGGGGCATCAAACTCAAGCTCAGTGGGGTTTCACCCATGTACTTTCCATCAATCAGGACCGTAGCTTTAGCTGGCCGTGAGGTTAATGTTACTTGAACACTTTTAGGTTGCAGCGTAATCGTGTCTAGGCGGAGCTCACTGGATTCATCAACATAGACCTCCATCACCTTGCTGACGTAACCATCGGCGGCAATGTCAATTGCATGATCACCAACCGCAACCTTGAACTGATAATACCCATCTGCCCCATCTACTTGCGCATGATCTAAGCTCACACTTGCGTTACTGGGCACTACAGCAAATGCTATCGAGCCTCGCACTTCTCTAAGCTCAACAGATACTATTTGTTCGAGTCCTCGACCTAGCACCTCAATATTTTTCACGGATTTCTGTATATTGATGCCGTCCACCTCAACCACCAGCCCGCCGGCGGGCGCCTCGAATTCAAAGGCGCGGTCTTTGGATCGAAGGCTCAAAGAGGGTACATAAATTTCAAAGTCAGCGTCACCATCAACTTCGACACGAATAAGGCCTGGCAATAGCTTTAAATCAACTTCAACTACGGAGATTTCTGCGTTCTTTTTGTAAAGCGCTTTTTCTGCAGCATATCCCGGACTGCTTATCATAAATTCCGTAACATCGGAAAAAACCAGATATTGGTTCTGCAAAGCAATGCCAAACCCTTTGATGAGTTCAATATTCGCTGCCGCTCTAGCCTCTACCGGATTAACTTGAATTTCAATGGTCCTGCCGACTAGGATTAAAAATAGCGGCAGCGATATCAAGAGCGTCACGAAAAGCAGGAGCGTATTTTTACGTCTCTGAGCTTTTATTTCAGATAACAGTCCATCACTCATAGCGTGTTAAATTCCACAGGTCAAATCAACTAATCGCCTTGTGGCACCAGCGAGCAGTTCTATTGTAGTCACTAGCTCTTGCCTTCCAACACATCTTACAGACAAGCGATAGCTACCAGGATAAACCCTCAAAACCAAATTCTTGAACTCACCTAATCTACCACCCGGTTTTATTAATACCGGAGATATACCATCTGCGACCAGCTCGAGTTCTACTTTCACTGCGAGCGCTGTATATCTTGATTTCAACTGTTGATATTTAGACTCTATACGATCTCCAAACCGAGTCACATCTGCAGCTTCGATCTCGGCGATGACTTCTTGAATTGCCTTGCGCAAACTAACAGACGATAGAGAAGTTAGTTGATTGGCATAGCTATCGATTCGATTTTCGATTTCAATATAGCCTGCGATTTCACTTATTTTAGCTCGAAGACTTGAAGAGTGGTCCATGGCTTCGAGGTCTTTTACCACATCGAGAGCCGCTAAATAATTCTCTGCCTGAAGATACTCAGTCAACATATCTTGCATAGCAATCATCTTAATTGATCGTTGCCTTTGCTTAATCGACAGTAACGCCTCATTGACAGTGGTAGAATCCGGATTTAATTTTTGAGCTTCGACTAGCGCAATTTTCGCAGTCGCTAAATCACTCTCGTCTAGCGCGCCTAACCCTTTAGAGACCAACCGAGAAAATTGACTATTACGTTTTAACGTCGACATCCGCGCTCGATAGGTTTTAACTTCTTTGGCGTAAATATTTGATTCTAGCTCATCAATAAAGCTTTCCGCATCTTGAGCTTCACCCGCATCTAACAGCTCGGCAATTCTGGCAATTCTGACAGAATCCCTGATCATCGCCTCCATCTCAGGAATTGTTGATGTTAGAGATTCTGCACCCCACGCCGTTAATTTTTTCGCTGCGTTTATTGCTTCATCAAACCTTCGTGTCTCACCGACCTTATCAACCAGGTTTTTATTCGCGACGATGCTGAGGTTGAGTGTCGACAACAATGCATTATACAAATCCTTAGACTTTGAATATTTTGTCGCCGCCTCGCCATAATACTCGTTTTCAAACTGGGCCTTAGCCTCCTGATAGACAGTGAGCGCAACAGCGTAGTCTTCGGCTTTCCACGGTGGGTCAGTAACTACAGCAGCCTTATTACTGAGAACCTCCGCATCACTTCGTTGTAAGAGCGCATCGTTCAGCTCTATGCAGATGGGCGACGCGGCTCTATCACCAGAACACCAAAGCATTTCTTCTGAACTCGCGTTCTGGCCGTACAACAGGACCACACTCAACAAAGTCATTTTTTTTAAAAAATTGACCATAACTACTTAATCCGTACTTGCGACTATTTCCAGGTCACTAAAATCCTGCATTCCTTCGGCATAGAGTTCTTTGAGCAATGTGCTCCATTGCGCCTGCTGCTCACTAGCAGACCCCGTTAACTCAACCTCTCGGTTTTCCATCGCGATGACTTGCGGCGCCAAAATTCCAGAAACGGAACCACCGAGCTCATTGAGTTGAGCTGCCTGCTGCTTTGAGTTATCACGCTCTTTAAAACTTTTATTCAATGCCCCAAGGCTGGCGAGTGCAGCCGTGGCGGCCCCTACCTTACCCGCCGTACTATTGCTGTTTTTCGCGAGGGAACCGGCAATGGCCGCGCTAAATATGGCACCGACTAGCGCCGCGTTAGCAGCACTCTGCGCATCTCGTTGCGCTTTCGCTATTGGGTACGCATCCGCCTGCCAGAGCCGATAGGATTCATGCATATTATCAGCGAATTTTTGGTAATTATTATGCATCACTTGGTTAAATCGCGAGTCTGCTACAAGTATCGAGTCTATTCGCAGCCAATTTTCCTGCTCAAAATCAGGCATGTAAGTCAGGGTTGAAACACTCCTTTTCTCTTTCAGCAAGTCACCGAACTCGTCCGGAGACATCTCTTGAGCATACAACGCATTCCGAACCATTCGAATGTTTTCAAGTGCTTCGGGCTTAACCTTTTTATATTTACCTTTCGCAATATACTTGTCATTTTTGATCTTTATTTTTTGATCTTTTACCTCGATCTTACGCAACTCATCCACGATTTTACGCGCAAGCGCTAAGTAGGCACTTGAATAGGGGTCACTTTCCTTAGTTCTCAAATCAGCTAGCTTTCCTGCAGTTACTCTGCCGCTCAGATTGTAGTTCTTAATGAGCCTTTTCCCAGTCGTGTCATAGAAATCGAATTGGATTTTCAAATCTTCACCATTCGACTCCTTAATCTCGCCTAACAGGTAAAGATCAGCAGACACTGCAGTATCTGGCACAACCATCACAGTGCTAAACACACCGGTCTCAGCCAGCGTAGCGGCTACCTGCTCGGCATAAAATACCGCCTCTGCGCGCCTTAGTTCAGGCCAGATCCCAAGTCCCTCCCACTTCGTTGAATCGTCTGGTATCCCGGGATCCAGGACGGGTATAACCAGATCAAACTTAGGCCCGTTGTAAGTTTCAGCAAGGGCTGACTTAGCTTCCGATTGGCTTTCCGCCCTAACTGTTTTTTTGGCGCCAGGTCCAAATTCAACGGCAACAGCAGAGGAGAAATGTAGACTTAAGATTAAAGTCATAAAAATATAAGAGATCTTTGTGTTCATCATGATCGTGCTCCATACAAATATTCATTCATAACTTGCCAGCCACACTGCCGAGTCAATCTATCGGTGATTTTTGCCGTAAAGTTGCTTATATCGCTCTTTTAAGGCGCTTCGTCTGGCAGGGTCCACTTCAATTCGAATTGCTTCTATGAGAACCGCCGCTAACTCATCTTTTGAAGCTGGCAAATCACTGGTTTCACTAATGTCATCCTGAAGCGTAGCATTGCGTTTTGCTAAATCCCGCACTAAACCGGCTTTAGTCCATTCCTCCCCAGCTGGAATCATGACGCCGCCAACCTCAACGGCCGATGATGGCTCACCGCCACTGCTGGCGACTTCAGCAGACGCATCAAACGCTTTGTCTTTCGCCTCTGCTGCGTCGACAACTTCAACTGCACCGTTAGCTTGTTCCTGCTGCGAGTTCTGCGCAGTACTAGCAATACAAGTCTCAATATTCATAAAGCTGGCAGCTAATTCCATATCCAAAAGATACTTAGCCTTTTCGGAAGATGAAACGTCGTCACGCCAGTCGCCTGGACTCGACAGCCCCTCAAGAACACAGTCATTTTCCGCCAACGACTCCGCGAAACTCAGTACTAACAGGCAAAAGGTCAGTGAGATGATTGGTGTTTTCAAAGGTTAGCTTTCCTGTAATCACTAACAAATTGGCGTAAATGCAACTCGACTCTGATCAGAAGGATCAGCCCGATCAGTGACAGGAAGGTGATAACCACAATAGGAATCACAACAATTATTTGCGCCGCGAGTGCAGACTTTTCTGACTCTTCGTTTTGTAAACGCTCACCAACTAATTGATCAGCGAGTCTGACATTGATCAGATAGCGTTCTATATAGGTGTTTAGGGATTCCAAAACAACGTCGGCTCTGGCTTCTACCGAACCTATTCTTTTGATCCTTTCATCTGAGCCGATTTGCGCAGAGGCGGAGACCAGCGACTCTAGCAGCCGCGGACGCCAGTTCGAAGAAATCGCAACCTCTTCTATCAACCATTCATTTAACAACCTTTTTGCGAAAAAGTGCCCGATTAATTTTTGCTCATTTGAATCGAACTGAAGTAGAAGATTCTCTCTTATCTCCAAGACTAGGGGGTGCACCGGCGCGCTACTTTTTTCAACTACCGCATCAACGACTTCGCCTTCCTTGGCCTTCACGACCAAGGGTAAAACTTCACGCCGAACATCCAGCCATTGAGGCGAATCGAAATAATCATAGGCTTGCTCCCTGGATGTGTCAGAGGAGGCCCATAGAAGGGAAAAAATCATCGCGATAAAACCAATAATTGACAAACAACCTATGAGAAGTAACAACCAACGGTAGAAACCCACATATTTTTCTTCAAAGGAGTCACGGAAATTATTATTAGTGGTCATTTTGAATCTCCAAAAAAACAACTTGGTGCGCCTCATGACTCACCCGCGAGAACTGCCAATGGCGATAATTGAAACATCAACCATTAATCACAAAATTAGCAGAAAATTTTGGCCTGCTTGAATAGCGAAGAAGTATTGCAGAAACAGCTATCTTCAATCCCACTCGATTGCCTAGCGTGTGCTCTATTACTAGAATGTGCTCTTGAGTGTACCCAATAAATGTTTGATTTGCATATAAGTCTCACCGCGGACCAGCAGATGTAAGGGCGCAGTAACGATGGCTTAGTAAC
>JABBAY010000188.1:0-7460 GCA_018607725.1 K189A clade bacterium | reverse complement strand
AGTAACGATGGCTTAGTAACAATGGCATAGTAAAAGGTCTTAACCAGCTAAAACTCAGCTAAATTTTTGCAATGGTTCAATTCAGCGAATAGTGACTTGTCGCCGCGTTGGACTGTAGGCTCTACTCACTTTTTCCATCCGTACCCCAAAACCGCACTCCTAGCAGCACTCCTAGCAGCACTCCTAACCGACCCCAAGGTTAACAGACCCCAAGGTCGCCTCGACCGATCAGCCGAATCAAACCAGCTGCAGCGGTGCAATTATCCGATCCCACCGCCACCCTGACCGTCATTGGTCGCAGCCTCGCGGTACCCGCATCACCCAGAGTAGACCTTATTCGGCCGCGCGTTTATGACAACGACTTCGAATTACCGTGTGGAATTTATCCGATGTATTACGCTTAATCGCAAATCCAGTCCCCCTTACCGTATTGCCCTTGCCCCGCCCCCACCGATTACTGATGATCAAAGACCTTTTCGCTTAATTTCAGAGCATTAAGGGCTATCTGGCTGTGATTCGCATAACAATAATAATGAGAATAGTGATGGGTCTTACCGAAAATCACAAAGCGCACCCTGGCGGCAATGCTGAAGCGAAGACTGGTCTGAACCACCCAACGCATTATGAAACAGCTGAGCAAGACAAAATATCATTGGCTCAAAAGCTGATTTATGGACTGGGTGGCTTCGTCAATAACTTACTAGCAGCGGCTATTGGAGGCATGACCATTGTGCTGAATCTTGGTCTGGGCATGAATCCTGCGCTAGTGGGTTTATTAGGGGCTTTGCCACGATTAACCGATGCCCTAACCGATCCTATAATGGGCTATCTCTCTGACCATACAAAATCTCGATGGGGGCGGCGCAGTTTAAGCCAGAAATCTCTGTGCCCTATTGGATCGAGCATGGGTAGTTTCGGGGTTATCAGCCGTCACCACGCATATATTAGGGGTAGCGCAACAAAAACTTGGCTTTTTCCGGACAAAAAAAACCCGGATTTCTCCGGGCTAGTTCGAGGGGTCATACATGTGTCAGTTCTTGGGGAAGAATGATGCACATTAAGTAAGACAGCTGTTACCTGGAAAGTTCACCCAGCGACCGAAAGTATTTCTCGCCTACTGCCTGTAATCATCAAATAGGCCGCCTAATCTGACTCACTGCAAATGTTGAGCGCTCACTAAACCAGATTGGCACCCATCGCGATCAGACAAGCTACGGACAAAACCCAGAATAGGCTTCTGATGGGTTGTGCTTCATAGCCAGACTCATTAGCAGGCTTGGTATTAATGCCTGAGCTGTAAGCCGCCACAAAAAGTACCCGCAGGACGAGCCATGCGATCGCGACCTGCAGATTGTCTGCAACATTCATCTGAATGGAGAGCACCGCAAAGACAAAGAAGACCGGCAGTGATTCTCTCAAATTGTGCAATGCTTTAGTGGCACGATCAGCGACTTTTTCACCGGCTCTTTTTTTGAGAGCGCCGGGCAGCATTAATTGAATTAAATATAAAATCGAAGTGGCGAGTATTACCTGAATCATGGGTAAATCCATTATAAGTGATTGTGACGACGTTAAGCCCGAGCACTTATACCACTGTGGCAGCGGGCCGCCTAGTCAGGGCTACGATAAACTTTGCACCTGAGCTTTCTGATGGCGTCTTATGCGGATGGACTTTAATCGAACCACCGATTTCAATCAGTAGCTGCTAGGCAGGAGCCGGTCGTTGTACGAGACGCAAGTGGCAAGCGCCCTGGCTAAACTAACCAAACCTCGCTCACACCCGCTTACAGGCAAGCTGACGGAATCAAGTGAGGTCAAGCGCGAGCGTTACAATCTCAGCAGCATTCGAACTAGCCGGTTCGCATGCTGCTGAGCAATTGCGGTAAACAATAAAACTAGTTCGCGACCCAACGTTTGAGCTGCTGATTGACTTCACGATTATCAATTCGGCGAAAAGACGCTGCGTTTTTTCCGTAGTCTTGGAATGTTTTAGACCCCATAAACTGCTTCATGCCGGCGATCAGGGTGCCCATATCTTTCGCGGTGAAGTTCACCCAATGGGTCGACTTGGTTTCGCCCATCGCCATATTTTGACCCATGGCCATATTGCCGGGGAAGGCCGCCGCATCGGAGGATGACAATACTTTTTCCATCGCCTTCTGGTACTCCGCCACATTGCTTACCTCTAATCCGTAGAGATAGTTTACGTTGACCCCATTGGTGATTTCAGGCTGGTTCGCCAGTCCTTGCTCATAGCTAAACAGATTGCTACCCAGGTTAGTGCTGCTTTGACCCAGGCTTGTGAGGAAATCGCGCCAGTCAGCAGAACTCGCATTGGCGACAACCGCTTTGTTCATATCCTCAAGGGTCGGGTAAAATACGTTAATTCGATGAGTCGCGGCGTTGTGACCCTTGGCAACCAGCTGCAACAACGAAACAGAGCTGTTGTAGGCTTGGCTCGTGGGTGACTGTCGATAGGTCTCAAGTGCCGCCATAAATGTGCCGGGATCAGTCACTCTAAATTCATAACCTTGACCATAAACGCCGGCCGGTAGTGCGACAGTGTCAGCCCCATAGGCGCTCACACTGGCAACTAAAAAAACCAACATACTTATTACGTTCTTCATAGCTCATCTCCAAAATTTAGATTTGAGCCTTAGGGTAGTCCCGGGTTATCTGCTTGACTAGGCTAGTTCGACTTTGGTCGCCAACCCTATCAGACGACGAGCCGCCGGCGTGGCATTACATCTGAGGCCATTCATCAGCCTCGCGTTTAATCAGATCGACTGCCTCGGCAAGACTATTGGTTCTGGCTTTCCAGTCGCTACCGGTAGTGCTGAGCCGTAACGTATTCACGCCAGCATCACGGTAGGCGCGCAAGCGAGCTCGAACCATGTCCTCTGTACCGATCAAGTTGGTTTTCAGCACCATCTCGTCAGGCACCGCGCGAATCGCTGCCTCTTTTTTACCTTCAACCCACAGACCCTGCACCTCAATGGCAGCATCTTCATAGCCCGCCCGCCGGAATGCATCATTATAGAAGTTGGTGTCGGCCGAGCCCATACCACCCAAGGTGAACGCCATAGCAGGTTTACGCGCGGCGACCAAACGCTCGACGTCATCACTGATCTCGAAGCTGCCACCTACCTGAATATCCAGATCTGACATCTGTCGGCCCGACTTAGCCAGACCTTTACGCAGATGATCCATAAAGACATCGGCCTGCTCTGGCATAAAGGAGGTGCCAATCCAGCCGTTCGCGACTTCGCCGGTCATCTCCAGAGATTTCGGCCCAAGCGTCGCCAGATAAATCGGCAGATCTGGCCGTGGCGGCTGGGATAAACGAATGGCCTTGCCCTCCCCTCCCGGTCGCGGCAACTCATAGTGCTTGCCGTGATACTGCATGCGTTCACTGTTGATGCCCAATCGGATGATATCCACGCACTCACGCAACCGCCCCAAAGGATGGGCAAAACTGGCGCCATGCAGTCCTTCCACCACCTGGGGACCACTCACCCCCAAGCCTAGGACAAACCGATTATTCGAGACGGTTGCCAGGCTCTGCGCCGTCATGGCAATCATCGCCGGCACGCGGGCGCTGATTTGAATAATACCGGTACCCAAGGTAATACGCTGCGTGCGCGCTGCAATATAGGCTAACGGCACTACCGCATCCATACCCCAGGCCTCCGCTGACCAAACGTGATCAACCCCGATACGGTCTGCCTCAACGGTGTAGTCCACCAGTTGGTCCCAGTCTTCGCCATTGTAATAAGCACTGCCGATCCCGATTGCTGTTTTCATTTAGGCCTCATCTCAATGATTCATTTGGTCGGAGCATAGCGCATTCAACCCGAAAAATATTGCCAAGCAAGGCACAGCAGAATGACTCACCGCGAACGGGCTTACCCCAACAGGATCTTGAGACACCCGACCACATGAGATCATCCATTTCTGAGCGAACACTGGCAGCGAAGGGGCTTACAGACTGGTAGACTGTGGCCACTTAACATCAAACCATCTGTGCATGACTCAAGCACCCCTATGGGACATCTTCTGCAAGGTCGTCGATAACCACGGTGACATCGGCGTCTGCTGGCGTCTCGCGCGTCAACTGGCCGCGGAACAACCCGTTCGAGTCCGCCTCTGGATCGACGATCTGCAAGCCCTGAAGACCCTCTGGCCCGCAGCCGAACTCAAGGATCGGCAATCCTTGGCCGGGGTTGATGTGTGTCTCTGGTCGGCTGAATTTGATGCCGATGTCAGGGTCGCGGATGTGGTGATTGAAGCCTTCGCCTGTCACCTGCCGTCTACCTACATCAAGTCGATGGCCATCAAGCGAGACCAAGGCCCAGCGCCTCAGTGGTTCAATCTGGAATACCTCAGCGCTGAGACCTGGGTCGAGGGCTGCCATGGCTTATTCTCACCACACCCGCTCACCGGGCTGAAGAAGGCGTTTTTCTTCCCTGGATTTTCGTTCAAGACCGGTGGTCTGATACGAGAAAAAGCCCTACTAGAGGTCCGCGACGCCTTCCTTAAAGATCCAGCCATCGCTGATCAGTGGCTGGCACAACAGGGCGTTCATCGACAATCTGGCAGCCTGACAATCTCATTGTTCGCTTATGAAAATCCGGCCATCGGTTCCCTGTTGCGCGCCTGGCAACTCAGCGATTTCGCTATCCATTGCCTGGTTCCCGAGGGCAGGATCCTCACCAGTATCAATGCCGCATTGGCAACCCAACTCAAGGCCGGCGATCAATTACAATTGGGCGCGCTGCAATTGCTGGTGCTACCGTTTCTGCATCAAGATGATTACGACCGCTTACTGTGGAGCTGCGATGTGAATTTTGTTCGCGGCGAAGACTCCTTCGTTCGCGCCCACTGGGCTGGCAAGCCCATGGTCTGGCAAATTTACCCGCAAGATGATGACATTCATCTCGTTAAACTCGACGCCTGGCTGGCGCAACAAACCCGGATTTCTGGTCCAGCGCTGAGTGCCGCTGCGCTTACTCAAGCCTGGAACACCCAAGCGGATTGTGCCGCCGAATGGCAGCAAGCCATTACCGACCAAAAGCGCTGGCAGCAACAATCTCTGGCCTGGACCAAGCACCTGAATTTATTCGATGATTTAGCATCTCAGCTAGTGTATTTTGGCCAAAAATCGCTATAGTAGCGCGCCGAATCAATCGCCTTATATAGAGATGAATCATGAAAACAGGACAAGAATTACGTGCTGGTCACGTTATCAACATCGATGGTCAACCCTGGTTGATTCAGAAGGCCGAAATCAGTCGTTCAGGGCGCAACACGGCGGTGGTTAAAACCAAATTGAAGAACCTGCTGAATGGCTCTTTGACAGAGACACCCTATAAGGCCGACGACAAGTTCGAAGATATCAGTCTGGAACGCAAGGAAGTCACCTATTCTTACTTTGCCGATCCCGTCTACGTGTTTGTCGACACTGAGTATGAGCAGTATGAGCTGGCCGCCGACGACCTGGGTGACCTACTGCACTATATTGAAGACGGCATGGAAGACATCTGCGAGGCGGTGTTTTTCGACGATCGAATGATTTCCATCACCCCACCGAATACCGTGACCCGGGAAATCGTTTACAGCGAGCCATCCGTGCGTGGCGATACCTCCGGCAAGGTAATGAAACGCGCCAGGCTCAGCAATGGTCATGAGATTCAGGTCTCAGACTTCGTCAATACCGGTGACAAAGTCGTCATCGACACCCGCACCGGAGAATATAAGTCGCGGGCCAAAGACTAGCCAAAGCGTGCGCTCGACGCTTTACGTCGAGTGCGCCAGTGCCGCATCTAACAGCCCATTGATCTCAGCATCAATAGCCCGTTGCGCCGTCAACTGAGCAAAATAATCCTGCAGACTGACCCCAGTGGCGAGGCCTAGAATAAACCCAAGCACCGAGCCACGATGCACATTGTCGCCACCCAGATTGGTATTCGACCGCAAACCGGCCATTGGGTCCTGCAGGTACTTACAAGCGAGAAACAATATCCCTGGCCATGACCCCGAGATGTAACAAGCCTTGGAAAACCGCCCGCCAATAATATCGGCATCGTTGTGGGTTTTCTGAATCAATCGCTGCACATCGCCACCCACGGCACGATTGGCAAACCCCGCGAGCACTTGCAGGGCAGATTGATCCGACTCACGGAATAACAGGTCGTGAATCAGGTCTACATAGTCTTCACAAACTCGGGCTAGATGCGCATCGGGGTGAGTCAGATAAAGATGTCCCAGCGCCACTTCCTTCACTCGCTGCAACGCCGTACCCGCCATCAGCTCGCCTAACACCTGCGGCCCTATGGTCACCAAACCGCCGATAGATGGCGTGTCATGAGTAACACCCGCACAACGATTGCTGGGCTTACCCGAGGCCCAATTGGCAAAGAACGCTCGATGATAGGACTCGGCATAGGTATCGGGATGCTGCGGTGAGTCTGCCGTCATCAGTTGAATATAGGCATCCAGAAATTGCGCCTCGTGGTAATGCCCATCATTGGCCGCCAGCACTCGCAGCAAGACTCTGGCACAGTGCGCATTCAACGTGTTTTCGCCGGCCTGCATGCCCTGATGATAATGCTGGTTGGCCTGACCCCAGAATTGGGCTTTGCCTTTAAGAATCACATCACCAACCACTTGACGCCCACTCGCACCGCCCTGTCGGCCGCGGCCACCCTGATTGGTCGAATGCAGCGCCATAATGGATGAGGGATGATGTGCAGGCGCTGCCTCGAACTGCACAATCCCTCCAGGAAAGCCGGCTTCGATATCATGCTGGCTATAATACCAATGTACCGGCATGGCCAGGGCGTCACCGACAAACAGGGACTGTAAGGCCGCCACACTGCGCTCGCGGCGCACGTTGGCATCAGTACTAACAAGATCTTCGAGCATTCGCGTATTCCATAGGCAAGTCTTAGTGATGCGAATGATACGCTACAAACTGCCACCTTGATCAGTATTCGGCAACGACAGCAGTTCTCACATCAGCGTCACCGTCGATTCTGTCGCACTTGCACGATACGACTAGCGGGCACCGTCAGTTGCGTGAGCAAATAGATTTTGAAGGCTGGCGGGTAGTCCTGCTCTTGCAGAGCAGCTTCCATACAGGCCAACCAGGCGTCTTTCTCAACCTTGGTGATCGGCAGATGAGCGTGCGCCGGTGGAATCGCGATCGGGCCATATTTTTCCCCATAGCGCCGCGGACCACCGGTCCAACCACACAAAAAAAGAGTCAGCTTATCAATAGACATCGTCAAATCATCGGGGTGCATGGCACGAATAACACGGGCATCGGATCGTTGATCCATGTGCCGATAAAAGGCCTCAACCAGTTTGAGTATACCGGCCTCGCCGCCGGCAGCCTGAAATGAAGCATCTTCAACACCATATTGGCTTGTGGTCATCTGCTGTTCTCTCGTTCGCCTCGG
>JABBAY010000080.1 GCA_018607725.1 K189A clade bacterium | reverse complement strand
CCATCGAGATCATTTTTTTGACCGCCGGGTCTCTGGCATCGAACATGGACTTGAGCTCAGCCGAATCTCGATCGATGCCCAATACCAACTGCGTTAAATCGTTAGACCCGATTGAAAACCCATCAAACCGCTGGGCAAATTCATCGACTCGAAGAACGTTCGAGGGAATCTCGCACATCACGTAAACTTTGAGGCCATTCTCGCCACGAACAAGACCCGCTTGCGCCATCACCTCAAGCACCTTGTCTGCCTCATCCGGCGTTCGGCAAAATGGAATCATGACAATGATGTTGGTATAACCATTGAGCCGGCGGGCTTTTTCAATGGCCTGACATTCCAGCAGGAATCCTTCGCGATAGCTCGGATGGTAGTAGCGCGACGCACCGCGCAGGCCTAGCATGGGGTTTTCCTCCGCGAGCTCGAAAGCGTCGCCGCCCAGCAATTGGCGGTATTCGTTACTTTTGAAATCAGACATGCGAACGATCACCGGTCGCGGGTAGAAAACGGCCGCTATTTTGCTCACTGAGGCCTGCAATTGGTCAACAAAGTAGTCGGTCGGCGAGGGGTAGGCGGCCGATAGAGCCATGATTTGTTCGCGAATAGCCGTCTGGGTGACACGCTCGGGATACAGCAAAGCCATAGGGTGAACCTTGATGATGCTACTGATGATAAATTCCAACCGGGCTAAACCCACGCCCTGTGCGGGTAGTGCCCACCAGCCCATGATGGCGTCGGGAATCGCCGCATTGATCATAAGTCGAGTGTTAGTGGTGGGCAGATCAGATAGATTTATTTTGTCCTGGCTAAAAGCCAGTTCGCCACGATAGACCGTACCTTGGTGTCCGGCAGAACAATCCACGGTGATCAAATCGCCAGACTGGATGACTGTGGTGGCATTGCCAGCGCCGACAATGGCGGGCACGCGCAGCTCGCGACTGACGATGGCGGCATGACTGGTGGTGCCGCCGGTGTCAGTGATAATGGCCGCGGCCTTGCGCATCAAGGGCAGCCAGTCAGGGTCGGTTCGGTGCGTGACTAAAATACTGCCCTCGGGAAATTCGTCAGCGTCGCCAGGGTTATCGATGAACACAGCCTTGCCGCTGGCGATGGCATTGCCGACGCTGGCACCGGTTAACAGCGGTTCCCCACTTTCATCCAGGGTGTAGTGAAACAAGAAACCGCTATCCCGATTCGCCTCGACGGTTTCCGGGCGCGCCTGAAGGATATACAAGCGCTGATTGTTGCCATCTTTGGCCCACTCGATATCCATCGCACAACCATAATGCCGTTCGATCTCGAGTCCCCAGCGGGCCAAGGTGAGTATGTCTTGATCCGCCAGCACGGAGCGGTGGCGTTCTGCTGATGATGTGTCAAGAATATGCGTATTGCCGTGCTCGCCATAAACCATTTTCACCAGCTTGCTGCCAAGGTTTCTGCTAATGATGGGAATCAGTCCCTCGATCTCTGTCGCCGCAGCACCTAAAAAGCGCTTATCAACGAGATACTGATCGGCGACGACTGCGCCCTGGACCACAGTTTCACCCAGACCCCAGGTCGCACTGAGTTCGATTACCTGGTTGAAACCCGAGCCGGTGTCGAGGGTAAACATCACGCCGGCGGCGCCCAGATCGGCGCGCACCATGGCTTGAATGCCGACGCTCAGGGCGACATCAGCGTCACTGAAACCATTCTCCTGGCGATAGACGATGGCGCGGTCTGTGTATAAAGAGGCGTAGCAGTGATGCACGGCATCGAGTACGGCGGCCTCGCCACTAATATTCAGATAACTCTCGTGTTGACCGGCAAAACTGGCTTCTGGTAGGTCCTCCGCTGTCGCTGAACTGCGGACGGCAACATCCCGTTGACCAGCTCGCTCGCAGAGTTTCCGGTAAGCCCCCGTGATCACGGTCTTTTCTGCGTCGGTGAAGGTTCCTGCAAGGATCTGTTGGCGAATTCTCTGGCCGCTGGTCGCCAAGGTTTGGGTGCCGGCACGATATTCATCCAAACAGGTTTGAATGGTTGCCGCCAAATTATTCCTGCGGATAAAGGTTCTGAATGAATGTGCGTTAATGGCAAAGCCGGGAGAAATGCCGGCATTAATTTTTTTTGCAAGGCCGGTCATCTCGCCGAGGCTCGCATTCTTGCCACCAACAAGTGCTAAGTCCTGGCGGGTCAAGTCGTCGAACCAGATAATTGACTGCAATATGTTCTCCTTTTTCACCTGCCAGCTGTCACTTGAGGCCTGAGTCTCTGCCAAATGCTATTCTCTTGTGGGTCTGGCTCGGTTGATGCGGATCATGAATCGGGCCTTGATTTATGCTGGGGCGCGAGGATTATCCGGTCACTGTCGGGTCGAGATCATGTACTATTGGGGCTCTCGACTGCTGCGCGCCTGGCAAGGTAGTCTGAAACCATCAGGTTCTCTAACGGATTTCTCATGGCGTCGTCGCAGTTTTCCACACTTGGCCTTGCGGCCAGCATTACCCAAGTATTAACTGAACGTGGTTACGAGACCCCGACCCCGGTACAGAAGCAGGCGATTCCAGCGATTCTGGCAGGTCGGGACGTGCTCGCGGCGGCCCAGACCGGTACTGGCAAGACCGCCGGCTTTGTCTGCCCCGTGTTGCAGGGTCTGCTCGCCGGTGAAACCGCCGGGCCTAATCAAGTCCGCGCCCTGATTCTGGCGCCGACTCGAGAGCTGGCGTTGCAGATCGGCAGCAGCGTCAAAGCCTATGGCCAACACCTGCCGCTACGCTCAAC
>JABBAY010000159.1 GCA_018607725.1 K189A clade bacterium | reverse complement strand
TTCGTCCTCAATGATCAGTATTCTACGCTTGGGTTGAGACATGGGTTGAGACATGAGTTTAGACACAGGCATTAGACATGGGCATTAGACATGGGCATTAAACATGAACCCCATCATTACTGCTGCCGACTGAACATCCTGCAGCTGACCTTGATACCACGCATCCCGCACGCTTTACTGCATTATCACCATGTTACCTAGTCACCACGTCATTTCGACAACTTCACCAACAAAGCGTGCGGGCTCCTGAACATTAGCCTACAACAAGAGTCGCGCTCAAATCCAGCGGACATTAGACCAGACGAGCTTAATCTCAGAAGCCATGATCTAGCGCCTTACTAACGCATTTTTAGCCGTGTAATCGTTTCGCCTCACGGCGCCGCGCATGTAAAACCGGCTCGGTATAACCATTCGGCTGTGCAACGCCTTTGAAGACCAAATCGCAAGCAGCCTGGAAGGCAACACTCTGATCAAACGCCGGCGCCATAGGCCGATAGACACTGTCGCCGGCGTTCTGGCCGTCTACCACCGCGGCCATACGTTTCAGGGTCTCCATGACTTGGGCTTCACTGCAAACCCCGTGACGAAGCCAATTGGCAATATGCTGGCTCGAAATACGTAAGGTCGCACGATCTTCCATCAGACCCACGTTATTGATATCCGGTACTTTTGAACAGCCTACGCCCTGGTCGATCCAGCGAACCACATAACCCAGAATACCCTGCGCATTGTTATCGAGCTCGGCTTGAACTTCCTGGCTAGAGAGATTGGTACCGGCCAGCACTGGGATCGTTAACAAACCTTCCAGACTGGCTTTCGCCCTGGCCTTAAGTTCATCCTGACGAGTCCAGACATTCACCATATGGTAGTGCATGACATGCAACGATGCCGCTGTAGGTGATGGCACCCAGGCCGTATTTGCACCCGCCAGGGGATGACCGATTTTCGCGGTCATCATCTCGGCCATCTCATCGGGCATCGCCCACATGCCCTTACCGATCTGGGCTTTGCCCTGTAGGCCAGCTTGCAGACCCACATCGACATTCCAGTCTTCATAGGCTTGAATCCAGGGCTGCTGCTTCATCAGTGTTTTCCTGACCATCGCGCCGGCTTCCATACTGGTGTGGATTTCATCGCCAGTCCGATCCAAAAAGCCCGTGTTAATGAAGATCACACGCTCTTTGGCGGCACGAATACAGGCTTTCAAATTCAAGGTTGTGCGTCGTTCTTCATCCATGATGCCGACTTTCAAGGTGTTCCGGGGCAATCCCAGCACCGCCTCGATCTGGCTAAACAGATCGACGGTAAACGCCACCTCATCGGGTCCGTGCATCTTCGGTTTAACGATGTAAACGCTACCGCAACGTGAGTTCCTTAGCGGCCCAGTCCCTAGCACGTCGTGCATGGCAGCGAGGCTCGTCACCAGACCGTCCATGATACCCTCTGGTATTTCTTCGCCCTGGTAGAGCACGGCATCGGTCGTCATCAGGTGACCGACATTGCGCACCAGCAACAGGCTTCGACCGTGCAGTACGAGCTCACCGCCCGTGGGCGCGGCATAGACTCGGTCTGGATTCAATTCGCGGCGAACTACGCTATCGCCCTTGGCAAACTCTTCGGCCAGATCACCCTTCATCAGACCCAGCCAATTACGGTACACCAAACACTTGTCTTCGGCATCCACGGCGGCAACTGAGTCCTCACAGTCCTGGATGGTCGAGATCGCAGACTCCATCAGGATATCTTTGACGCCCGCCTGGTCGGTCTTGCCGATGGTGTCATTGCGATCGACCTGTATTTCGAGATGCAAACCATGGTGCTTCAGCAGAATGCCGCTAGGATCGGTCGGCTCACCGAGATAACCGGCGAACTGCGAAGGCTGCGCCAGACCCGAGGTCGTGCCATCGCCCAGCGTGATGACCAGGCCACCTGACACCACCTGATATTGGCTTACGTCTTGATAGCGACCCGCCGCCAACGGCAAGTGGTCGTTAAGAAAATTAGCTGCATATTCAATGACCTGAGCGCCACGTACCGGATTATAGCCGCGCCCCTTCTCGGCCCCCGCGGTTTCCGGAATCACGTCAGTCCCGTAGAGCGCATCATACAGACTCCCCCAGCGGGCATTGGCCGCATTCAGGGCATAGCGCGCATTCATGACCGGCACCACCAGTTGTGGTCCGGCCAACAGGGCGATTTCTGCATCGACGTTGTCAGTCTCAATGGCGAAATCATCGCCTTCCTCAAGCAAATAGCCGATCTCTTGCAGAAATTGCAGATAGGCAGGCGCATCATGGGGCCTGGCGCTATTGGCTCGATGCCATTGGTCGATCTTGGCCTGAAAGTCATCTCGCACCGCCAAGAGCTCGCGGTTACGGGGCACGAGCGTCGCCAGAATCTGCTCGAATCCTAGCCAGAACGTGGCCGGATCAACACCGGTACCCGGTATGATTTCCTCATTTACCAGGTCATGTAAGACCTTTTCAATGGCCAGATTTCCAATCGAGATTCGTTCACCCATGATGTCGTGTTCTCTTGCTGTATTTTATGACGAGCCGCCATGCTACTAGAAATTGTCGTTTCCGTCATGCTCGGCGCCTGACTGTTGTACCGGACTGCCTGCTCGGTGGCCTGTCAACCCGCGGATCAATGCCAACGGTTAGATTTCCTGACATCGGCCGCATAGCCAAATCTGGCAAATGCCGCCATACTCAGGAACATCTGTCATTTTCAGGAATTAAGGCCACCCATGATTGAAACACACGCGGATATCCAGGCCCCCGGCGGCGTAATGAATACCTTTATCGTTTGTCCCGACGAGCAGGGACCTCACCCCATCATCCTGTTTCTGATGGATGCACCAGGCAAACGTGAAGAGCTACATGATATGGCTCGGCGGATTGCCACAGCTGGCTACTATGTCATGTTACCCAACCTGTACTATCGCCGCGTGCGCGAGTTCGTCATCGATGGAACCCCGAATAGTCGAGAAGTCATGTTCGGCCATATGAACAGTCTCAGCAACGCCATGGTCGTTGATGATTGTCGCGCGCTGCTGTCCTATGCTGACAGCGACCAGCATGCACGACCTGGCTATTGCGCTGTGATCGGCTACTGCATGAGCGGCTCGTTCGTGTTTGCCGCCGCGGCCCAACTCTCGGATCGCGTGCGGGCCAGCGCCTCGATTCATGGCGTTCGATTGATGACCGACGCGGCTGATTCTCCCCACCTCACCGCCGACCAGATCCAAGGCGAAATTTATTTCGGCTGCGCCGAAACCGATGACTGGGCACCCCCGGCGATGATAGCAGCCCTTGATGCCCACCTTGCGACCACGGGCATTAACTATCGAATTGAATGGTACCCAGGAACCCATCATGGCTTTGTCTTCCCTCAGCGCGGCGCTATTTATGCCAAGCCCGCAGCCGAGCGCCATTGGGAACGGTTGTTCAGCCTCTTCAAGCGCAATTTGTAATCGGTCTGTTCATCACGGACACAGCCTCGAACGAGTAGCTCACATGAATCGTTATGCCCTGCTATTTATCTTTATTACTGCGCTCCTGGATGCTATCGGGTTCGGCATTATCATGCCGGTTCTGCCGGGGCTATTGATGGAAGTCTCAGGTGGCGACTTGTCGTCTTCGGCCCGCTACGGCGGCCTACTGATGTTCAGTTTCGCCGTCACTCAGTTTTTCTTCTCGCCGATCATTGGCAACCTGTCCGATCACTTCGGCCGCCGGCCAGTGTTATTGTTCTCTTTGTTTGTGATGTGCATCAACTATTTGATTATGGGTATCGCCGGATCCCTGGCGGTCCTGTTTATTGGCCGGGTTATCTCCGGCATTGGCGCCTCAACCATGAGCACCTGTAATGCCTATATCGCTGACGTTACCCCTGAGGATCAGCGGGCCCAGAATTTCGGCTTGATGGGCGCGGCATTCGGCATGGGCTTTGTCATTGGCCCGGTGATCGGCGGCTTTCTCGGCGAGTACGGCCCGCGCATGCCGTTTATCGCCGCTGCCGTCTTGTCATTTGCGAATATGACTTTCGGCTATCTAGTCCTCAAAGAATCATTGCAACCCGAAAACCGCCGCCAGTTTCAGATGATACGGGCCAATCCACTCGGCACTCTGTTCCAGATGCGTCATTTTCCTGTGGTGATAGGTATTATCGGCGTCATGTTTCTTTACAACATGGGCCACCATGTTTTGCCCGCTACCTGGAGCTTTTTCACCATTGAGAAGTTCAACTGGTCACCCAGAGAAATAGGCTATTCCCTGGGGTTTATCGGCATTTGTATGGTCGTCGTGCAGGGGTTTTTAATTCGCTGGGTGCTACCGCGGACGGGCCTGCGATTCGCCGGCATCATCGGCATGTTGTTTACTATCGCGGCCTTTATGGGTTATGCGGCCGTTAACTCACCTTGGATGATTTATATGGTCATGTTGACTGGGGCCCTCGGGGCTCTGGCAGGGCCTGCCATGCAGGGTATTGCCTCAAGCCAGGTGGGGGCATCCCAGCAAGGAGAATTGCAGGGCGGCCTGTCTAGCATGATGAGCCTGACCTCCATTATCAGCCCTATCTTAATGACCCAGACATTTGGTCTGTTTACCTCGGACCAAGGGCCAGTTTACTTTCCCGGCGCCGCCTTTTTGCTGGCCGGCGTATTGACGATTGGCAGCCTTGGGCTGTTTATTCGGGTGACCCGCGGACTTACGGCAACCAAGCCACAATAACCCCGGCACAGAGCCCATTGGTCTCGCCGAATGTTTGGTTGGCCTGGATCTGCGTCTCTAGTTTAGTGCTATGCTTGGGCATCATAATTGCAGCGACAAGTCAGCATGGAAACCCGACGACCCTCTGGAACGGATAGCGACGCTGACGCGGGCTCCGTCTTCCATTCCTACAGTGCAGTCGCACTGCGCAGCCTGCTAGCCCAGAAACACATTTCGGCGTTGGAGTTGACCGACGCCTACCTGGCGCGGATCGACCAAGTGAACCCCAGCATCAATGCCATTGTCACCCTAGTACCGGACCACGCCAGGCAAATTGCCCGACGTATCGATCAGCAAATTGCCCACGGCCAAGATCCCGGCCTACTGGCTGGTCTGCCGGTGGCGCACAAAGATCTCGCCGAGACCCAAGGCATTCGTACGACCTTCGGCTCGCGGTTATTTGCCGACCATATCCCCAAGCACAACGCCTTGATTGTGCAGCGCATGCTGAATGCCGGCGCTGTCACCCTCGGCAAAACCAACACGCCGGAATTTGGCGCTGGTTCGCAAACCTTTAATGAAGTCTTCGGCACTAGCTTGAATCCCTATGATCTCACCAAGACTCCAGGGGGCAGCTCAGGCGGCGCCGCTGCGGCATTGGCCGCACGCCTCGTCGCCCTCGCCGACGGCAGTGACATGGGCGGGTCGCTGCGTAACCCCGCAAGCTTTTGTAATGTGGTCGGGTTCCGCCCCTCTCCGGGCCGAGTACCCACTTACCCCAGCGACATGACCTGGTTCAACGTCCCTGTGGTTGGTCCCATGGCGCGCACGGTGGAAGACTGCGCCTTGTTTATGGCCGCGATCGCCGGACCAGACTCGCGGGTGCCCATCGCCTTGAACGCCCCTGGCATAGATTTTTTAGAGCCTCTAAAACGCGATTTCACGGGCGCAAGGATTGGCTTCAGCGCTGATTTCGCCGGTCAAATACCCATAGCCCGCGAGGTCAGCGCGGCCATCAACAATAGCGCCAGTGTGTTTGAGTCTCTCGGCTGCCGCCTTGAAGAGGCTTGCCCGGATTTCACCGATGCCGATCGCATCTTCAAAACCTTGCGCGCCTGGTCCATGGCCGCCGCTCACGGCCCGCGCCTCAAACAGCATCGCGACCTTTACAAGGACACTTTGATCTGGAATATCGAGCAGGGACTCGCCTTAACTGGTGCCGACATCGCGACCGCAGAGCACATGCGGACGCGCCTGTTCCAGCGGCTTAGTACTTTGATGAGCGCGGTTGATTTTTTGGTTTTACCCGTGTGCCAGGTCACGCCTTTCAGCGCCACAATTGAATACCCCACTGAAATTGAAGGTGTGCCTATGGAGACTTATATCGACTGGATGAAGTCCTGTTACTACCTGTCTTCAATCGGTCTGCCCTGTATTTCGGTGCCCTGCGGTTTTACCCCGCAAGGCCTACCCGTGGGCGTGCAAATTGTCGGTCGTCCACAAGCGGATTTCAGCGTACTGCAACTGGCTTACGCCTTTCAACAAGCCACGCTGCACTGGCAGACACTACCCAAGCTGGCATGAGCCATGGCGGCGCTCATTCAGCCAGACACTCTGCTATGCTCAGGGCCGTTCAGCACACTCCAAGAATCAATCAAGCACCCCAGCCGTTCTGGCCTGTGGCATTTACTCCCTAGGCCTGGCAAAAGCGCTAACGCGTGACACCAATTAATCCTGACTCAGTCACAAAATCTGCGTATACTGCATGTGTCCTTAGGGGTGGCGTTGCCTGAGAATCCGCTTTAGCGGTAAACCCTAGAACCTGATCCGGTTAATACCGGCGTAGGAAAAGGTGCGCAATACATCTCACCACACGTCTTATTGATACCGGGTCTCTTACTTGACAGCGAGAGAGACTCATGCAAAACACAGCTAGCTATACCTCAATACCCATAAGGTCCTCTGGACCACGCCTGCTCAACGGTCTGTTGCTACTGAGTTGTTGCAGCATCGTTGCAGCGCCTGCAAGCAGCGCCGAGCTTGAGGAAGTCGTCGTTATGGCCGACTATCGGGACCTCAATGACGCTCAGTTAGCCACCAGTATTACCGTCATATCAAGCGCCGTGGTCCGGCAAAGGGCCGCCCAACATTTCGAAGAGATCATCAATAGCATTCCCAACTTCAATGTCTCTGGGGGTACGGGGCGCAGCCGTTTTTTCCAAATCCGTGGTATCGGCGAGCGCAGCCAATTCATTGAGCCCATCAATCCATCGGTAGGCTTGCTGATAGATAACGTCGACTACAGCGGCGCAGGCTCTATCGCGACCATGATGGACGTTGACCAGATCGAGGTGCTGCGTGGCCCCCAGGGCACGCGATATGGCGCCAATGCCTTAGCTGGCTTAATCAACATTACAACCCGAAACCCGGAACCGGAATACGCCACTAGCCTGAAAGCCAATGTCGGCGACTACGGCCATCGCACCCTGGGCTTGACGACCACAGGGCCCATCACTGCACTCAGCAGTTTTCGCCTGGCTGCAGAGACCCATCAGAGCGATGGCTACTATACCAACAGCTTTCTCAACCGCGACGATGTTAATCAGCGAGACGAAACCAGTTTGCGCGGCAAATTGCAGCTGATCTCCGCGCCGGGTGCAGATCTCATCTGGGAGGCCCTCCTGACTCTGGCGAACACCAACGTCGACAATGGCTATGACGCCTTCACATTGGACAACTCTCGCACCACCTTGTCTGATCAGCCGGGCCATGATCGTCAGGAATCCACGTCGCTGGCACTAGACAGCACCCTGCACCTGGCGTCTGTGGACCTGCAATTACTCGCCAGCCTGGGGAATACCGACAGCGAGTATGGTTATGACGAAGACTGGACCTTTGCTGGCATCCATCCTGACGGCTACAGCGCCTTCGACGATTATCTTCGTCGGCGAGACACGTTGAATCTTGAGGCGCGAGTCATCTCGAATCAGCCGATCAAAACCGGCTCATTAAGCACGGACTGGCTGGTGGGTATTTACGCCTTGCAAACTCGAGAAGACCTGACTCGGATCTATACCTACGACTCAGACTTCAACAGTGAATTCGACTTCACCAACTTGGCTATATTTACCCAATTGGATACCAGCATCACTGACCAGTGGCAATTCAGTACGGGATTGAGATTGGAGCAACGAGACGCCAGCTATAAGGATTCCCGAGCGGTGGCGTTTAATCCGAAGGAAAACTTCTGGGGCGGGCGCTTAGCCCTGCAATACTTTCCGAGTGAAGGCAAAATGCTCTATACGAGCCTGTCTCGAGGCTACAAAGCCGGTGGTTTCAATACTGACGGCTCTCTTGATGCGGATCTGCGCCAGTTCGACGCAGAATATCTGGTTGAGCTGGAACTCGGCGCCAAACTGAGCCTTGCAGACGACACCCTGCAACTCAAAGTGGCGATCTTCTATGATCAACGTCGAGACCAGCAGGTCAAAAGTTCGCAGTTACGCGTCAGAGCCAACAATAGCACTGAGTTTGTCGAATATCTGGGGAATGCCGCACGCGGCACGAACCGCGGCTTCGAGCTGGAAAGCCGCTGGCTAACCAACGATAATCTCACCCTGTTCGCCAATATCGGTCTATTGCAAGCTCGCTTCGATGAGTTCGTTAACGAGGCAGGAGAAAACTTGGCGGGGCGCGATCAGGCTCAGGCGCCTGCTTACACCTATAATCTCGGCGCCAATATCGACATTGGTTACTGGCACACTAGCGTTTCTGTTGATGGCAAAGACGAATTCTATTTTTCTGATAGACACAGCTTAACAAGCACAGCTTATACCCTGTTAAATGCCAATATCAGCTACATTCAACCGCGCTGGAAATTGAGCTTTTGGGGGCGCAACCTAACCAACAAAGATTACACCATCCGTGGCTTTGGCAGTTTTGGTAACGACCCACGTAAGGGGTACGTCACCGAACCCTATGTCCAATACGGTGAACCCCGAATGATTGGCGTCAGCGCTGAGTATGAATTATGACTGGTTCAGCACTCCTGCTGACGTCCATCGATATCAGCCTATACCCGCTTAACGATGACTATATTCCTGCCGTCGCAGACTTTATTCAGCGAATCAGCGCCTATCCTGACATCACTGTTAGGCGTAATGATTTGAGCACTCAGTTGTTTGGTGAGTTCGATACCATCATGGACCTACTGAAAATTGAAATTCGTCACAGCTGGCAGCATTGGGGTCAGGGCGTATTAGTGATCAAGTTTCTGGCTGGCGACTTGCAGGGATTAAAGGATCTATAGATGCTTCAAACCCTGTTAGACCAATTTCTACAAAACAGTGGCCTTGAACTCCTGGCAGTAGTTCTGGCTGTGGCTTATTTGCTGCTGGCGGTTAAGGAGAATCATTACTGTTGGCACGCCGCATTCTTCTCAACGCTGATATTTCTCTATCTGTTTTGGCAGGTCCGCCTTTATATGGAATCAGCACTGCAAATATTTTATTTGGCAATGGCGGTCTACGGCTGGCAGCAGTGGCGTCAGGTGACTGACAACAAACCGCGCTTGGCTATCCAACGTTGGCCATGGCAGCGTCATGGCCTGGTGGCTTGCTGTGTATTGGTACTGAGCGGTATTTCCGGATTACTATTGAGTCACTACACCGACGCTCAACTACCTTATCTCGACGCTTTCACTACCTGGGCCAGCATTGTCACCACCTACATGGTCACCCAAAAAGTTCTCGAGAACTGGGCCTACTGGCTGCTCATTGATAGCGTCTCGATTTACCTATATCTGGACCGCGCCCTGTATTTCACGGCGTTGCTATTTTTGATCTATATTCTGATTATCGCTTATGGTTGGTCTACCTGGCAGCAGCGATACAGCCAGCAGTCAGTCGCTGACTCCGCGAGGCTCTGAAAAAACTTAATAACCACCGGCAAATATTCCGCATTGGCTGTGCCATCGGAGCCTGCCATTTGGTTTAATAGGCCTTTTGTTTCAATCAACAGGTATCAGCTTATGCAGGATTTATTTTCTATCAAAGGCAAGGTTGCCTTAGTCACCGGCGGTTCACGGGGCATTGGCGAGATGATCGCCGCGGGATTTTTAGCCCATGGCGCCAAGGTTTATATCAGCTCACGCAAGGCTGATGTCTGCGATGCCACCGCTAAACGCCTGATGGCGCAATTTGGCGGCGAGTGCATTTCAATGCCAGCGAATCTGGCAGAAGTCGACAGTATTCAAGCCTTTGCCCATGATCTTGCCAGCCGCGAATCACAACTAGATATTCTGGTGAATAACGCCGGTGTCTCCTGGGGCGCAAGCCTGGACGAGTTTCCCGAAATTGGTTGGGACAAGGTGATGGACACGAATGTCAAAGGGGTATTTTTTCTGACTCAAAAGTTGCTGCCCCTGCTGCGCACGTCAGGCAATGCTGAGGACCCCGCCCGAGTCATTAATATTGGCTCTGTCGACGGCTTGAAAACCCCAGCCTTCGAGACTTTCTCTTACGGCCCCTCCAAGGCCGCGGTGCATCACTTGACTCGAGTTCTGGCGGCGCATCTAACAAAAGAACATATCATCTGTAATGCCATCGCTCCCGGCCCCTTCCCTACATGGATGCTCAGCACCGGTGTTGGCGGCGGCGGCGATACCGATATCGACTGGAGCAGTGTCGGAAAGAGCAATCCTCGTGGCCGAGTAGGCACCATGGAAGATATCGCTGGGCTAGCCATTTTTCTGAGTTCCCGTGCCGGGGCCTATACCGTCGGCGAGGTCATTACCTGTGACGGCGGCGCCACCTACGCCCGCTAAAGCCTGAGGCGTTCGAGCCCCGCTATCTGATAACTGCCTGGCAACTATCAAGTCATTGTCAATTGACTATCTGGCAATAAAAGGGGCTTAGAATGCTGCAGTATTGGTTACTTATTTCGCGGAAACGGATACTCGGCGCCTTCGGGTAAATCCACCTCAAAGGTATTGAGTGACATACAGACCATGGTGTAGAAACCCGCAACGTTGATAATTTCTGCGACGCCCCGCTCGCCGAACAATTCCACCGCCGCCGTAAACGTGGCGGTGTTAACGTGGCGCTGAGTCTGCAATTCGTGGCATACAGCATAGGTCAAGCGATCACCCGTATCATCAAATACCGGCATCTGTCCCGTCTTGATAGCCGCGATCACATGCTCGGGAAGACCTGCCTGACGCGCCATAGGTTCGTGTGCATACCATTCAAACTGGGCTTGCCAATCCGCTCCGATCATAAGAATCGCCAACTCGATATAGCGGCGATTTACAGCGGTTCGAAACCGAAACATACCGCCCAGACCATTCAACCGATCACCCATCTCTGGGCTCAACACCCAGACATCAAACGGCCCGCCGATATGACCGTCGGCCACACCTTGACGACCTTTTGCAATTTTATCGAAAAGTACTTTTTCTTCATCGCTGAAGTCGGCATAACTGCGTCGAGTGAGACGTGACATGATTGATTTCTTTGTTGAGGCCAACAACCAACATGACAGATCAGCGGCATCAACGTCAATACGGCGCCTTATTTTTGCCTTGTTTTTGCCTAGGTTTTGCCTAGCTCACCCGCAGCAAATTGCCGCGCAGAGATTTATTGCCAGTCGGACAACCGCAAGCTGGCCTTATCATCAAGGCGAGCTTATGGTTGGCCGATTTACCGTTCAGCAGGTCAGACGACAACCTTTAATCGATTTTGATCTGACGCCGTTTTTCCTGATCCGATTTCTTAACCACGACTTCTAGCAAACCATTCTTGAATTTAGCAGACACGACTTCTGCACCGGCCGCTGCAGGTAGTGAAATCGTTCGCGAAAATTTGCCTTCGACAATTTCCTTTCGGTAATAGTCATCCCTGTCGTCCACCTCAACGGTGCTCTTCTCACCCTTGATTGTCAGCGAATGGTCTGACATCGTCACCTCGAGGTCTTTTTTATCTACACCAGGAACTTCAGCTCGCACAATAATTTCATCATCGCGCTCAATCACATCAACGATTGGCAACTTACTTTCGAACTGCATCAGTTCACGAAATGGCAGCAATTTTCTCGACCATAAAGTCGGAAAATCCTCATCAAAAAACCGGTCAAACATGTCCAGCGAAGCTGGGTGGCGACGAATTGACGGGGACTCTACCGCTTTTTTAGCTGCCGGTTTTTGTATGTTATTAGCCATGAAAAACTCTCCTTGAGATAAGTTTTACGCATTTTTTTAGGAACCCCTATTATCAAGGCAATTAGTCTCACGCCCCTGATTCAGGTCAAAAAAAACCCCGCATCAGCGGGGTTTAAGAAAGTCAGCATCATCTTATTGCGGTGGGAAACCGATAATGATCTTATCCACCATACGGACGACGTTTTCCGCTGAAAAATTCTTCTGAGTCAGGGCCGCCGAACGCCAACCACGCCATATCAATCGATCCTGAACTCTGTCAACAAGATCAATGATCAGCACAGCTTCCTCATAAGATTCCACATCGGGCGCCGCGAATTGGATCGAGCGACGCCAGTATGAATCATAATTACGATAGCCGAGACCGATCCCATAACCTACCGAACGAATTCTATCCTTACTGGTGGAGTGATAAGTTACCAGCATATCCGGATTGTCGGTATCCTCGACGAAGCCGCGACCCACCAATGCGCTGACTACCGCCGCCTTAACACGCTCGTCCATAAAAGCGCTATCGAGTATGGGGTCCTCAACCGCTTGCACCTCTTTCGGGGCCCAGGCGAAGGATCGATATTGCGAAAAATCAACATCTTTGGCCGATTCACTGTGAGGCGATGTTGCGCAGGCATTCAGCAGCAGCACGCCCACCAACAGGCAGATGCGCCGCAGCGCCGTTGTACCGACCATGGGACTTTTAAAGAACACCAGATTAATGTGCGACATTGAGCTTATCCTCTTATCCTGCATTTGACTTGATACGAGTTGATAGCATCACGGGCTGTCGTACCCGGCGTCTTGACCTGAATCAACTCGAAGATTTATGCTGATTTTCAGCGGAAAACTATCGACAAACTTAGCGAAATATTCTGTCAATCATTTATCAGCCCCTGCATGGACTCATGCCGTAATGCGCTACAATCGCGGCTATTAATGGCTAATGTCAAACTGCTAGTTAAAAACCAGTAGACTACAATCTTTAACACCCATTCGAAGCCTTATTAACATGGTAAATCAGCATTGGGTGGTTAGCAAGGACTGTACCTCTATCGAGCTGCGCTCTGGTGTTGATGCCTGAGTTGTTATTACTAAGCGACGAGGCTCAGCCCATCGGTGCTGGTGTCCACAATGCAATTCTGCGGATATTCCGGTTGACTCACTGTCGTGACTCACCCGACTCGAAAGAACCGTAACCTTGGAGCAACAATATGGCGATGACGGACAATCTCGAAAAGTTATTGAAGGACGGGGCCGATAGCGCAAGACTACGCTTTGGCCTCGGCAGCGCTTACTTCAATCAGCGCCAATTCATTGAAGCGATTCCCCACTTACAGGCTTGCATTGATATGGATCCGAACTACACCGCTGCTTATAAGCTGCTGGGTAAAGCTTTGATCAAAACCGGTGATAGTGCAGCGGCAAAGGTCATATTTGAACGGGGCTTACCCATCGCAATCGCGAGCGGCGACAAGCAGACCGAACGCGAGATCAGCGCTTTTAGCCTGAAACTATCTCGAGACGAGACCCAACCCTGATACCACCAACGTCACCGGCCCACACCCGCTCAAGCTCAGTTGGAGCAGTGCTGGCCATGACCTAAGGTTCAGGTGCATTGCTGTGGTACCACCGGCAGCATCAATATTAGCTTGACGCACCCGAACGTCAGTTTTAACTTCAGTTTTTGAGCTATCGACATTAGGTCAGGCTAGTCAATCACAGGACTTCAAATATGGCGCAGCAACTATTTAACCTGGCAGGTAAAGTCGCACTGATTACCGGCGGCAATGGCGGTATTGGTCTGGGCATGGCTGAAGGACTCGCCGCGTCTGGCTGTGACGTTTGTATCTGGGGCACCAATGCCACCAAGAATGCCAGCGCACTCGATCGCTTGAAGTCTTTTGGCACTCAGGTTTCTGCGCTTCAATGTGACGTGGCTGATGCAGCCGCGGTGGAAGCCAGTTTCGCGCAGACCATTGCAACCCACGGGCGCGTCGATGGTTGTTTTGCTAATGCAGGCATCGGCGGCCGGGGCACCGCTTTCGAAGACATGACGGATGCAGAGTGGCACCGAATTATTGACGTCAACCTGCATGGGGTCTTCCACACATTCAGGGCAGCCGCTCGCCACATGCGAGAACGCGCTGAGCAGGGTGACGCCTTCGGCCGTCTGATTGGCACCGCAAGCCTTGCGGCGATTTCGGGTCAGGCCAGAGGCGAGCATTACGCGGCAACCAAAGGTGGGCTGGTATCAATGATGAAAGCTTTGGCCGTGGAATACGCCCGCTATGGAGTGACTGCCAACTCAATTTTACCCGGTTGGATTGAAACAGATATGACTCAAGGCGCCATGAGCAATCCAAAATTTGTCAGTAATGTGATGCAACGCATACCGGCGAGGCGCTGGGGCAACGCCGAGGATTTTGCCGGCATCGCCGTTTATATTATGAGCCATGCCAGCAGCTATCATTCAGCGGACACCTTTCTGATCGATGGCGGCTACGCCGTTTTTTAAAAACGGCGGCAAACCAAATGCTCAGTAACTGGCGCCCATGCCCGCACGCACGTCGTTGTTAACCCCATACTGGGGTATAGGATAACGCAGGCCATTTTTAGACAACGCCTCCAAACCGGCAATCACCTTCGGCAAGTAAGATGGTGGAATCGCCATGAGCAACTCATCTTCCATCACGCCGCCATACCGGCGTTCCGCAAAACAGGGGATTGACAGGCTTGGCTCACCGGTCTGCAACGCCCGACCCCAGGAATCGGCACATGACGACTCTCCCACACAACCCCAATCGAGCTTCTTATAGCCGATCCACTGCAAGCCATTGATAAACAGAATCATCTGCGCGGGTGTGGCGTAAATCAAACAAATATCCGGTGGATTGAGCCGCCCAGCAGCCAGCGGACTGACCGCCATAGCCTCATATTGGCCGTAAGCCAAGACGCTCATCTCAGCCTGATGCGCCGCGGCGTCTTCTGCCGTGCCATACCAGACGCCCTGCATACGATCACCCGACAGCCATTGCTCATCGCGTGGATGCAAACCGATAACGGTACCGCACTGCGCACCCACCAGGTCGTCCATGGTAATCCCGACCGTCCAACCATTACGACTTGCCTGACCGACAATCTGATCTGTTGTATGAATATCCTTCGGCCGTCGAATTCGTGGAACAGCTTCCATCTCAGCCTGAGTTGTGAACATCTTCATGCCGATGGGTGTTGTCCGCAGCCTCAGCAGTCGGTTTAAGTCATTCACCAGCGCAGGCAGGTCCAGCACGGATTGATCTGTCGCGATCATCGTCTCGGTCATCAGCTTCTCCTTCTTAACGGCTATTGATTATTTTTGGCCCTGCTCATATCGGCCAGCCGCACCTGCTTGCGGCGCACCAACCTCTCGACTCGAGAATGCATCGTCGCATTCAAAGGCCAGGTCACGCTTAAATACAGCGCGACGATAAAAAGTACGGTTGGCACGATGGCATACAGTATGCCGAGCCACATCAGCTCGCTCGGACCATTATCCACCCGCGCCACTGCAGAGTATCCCACCAGGCCCAGAATCGGCAACGACAGTCCGCCCACAGAAGCTGCACATTTGGTCATAAATCCGAGTATGGCAAAATAGCTTGCCGGGCGTGAACTGCCGGACCTGATGGTATCAAGATCAACCACATCAGCGAGCATGGCCCGCGGAATATAGGCGAAAGCGCCGAAACAAAAACCCTTGGCAGCAAACAAAAAATAAAAGAAGGTGATATCGCCATAGTCGAGCATAAAGCAGGCGATGGATATCAGACTCACCAACACCATTGCCCCCGCCAGCGCCTGATGCTTACCCATACGAGTCGCGATACGATCCCAAATTGGAATAGCGGCAAGGCCAACGCCAAAATAGATAACATAAAGACGTCCCACACTCGCAGCGCCGATATAGTCTTGAATAAAGAACAGTGACAGCGTGTTGCGGAAATTTTCGCCACTGGCAATCAGCAACTCAATGACCAGCAAGCGAAAAAACAGCTTGTTCTTGTACATATTCTTCAATGAATTCACCAAAGAAACCTTTGGCGCGTTAAAGTCCTGCACCTCTGGCACACGCCAGATGACCAGCATTGCGGTCACAGGTAATAATGTGACAATCACCCATGAAAAATTGCTGAGAACAAAACTCGCGCTGTTATCGTGCCACAGCTCTTCTGATAGTAAGACGATACCCGAGGCCATCATCAGCCCGATCATCACATATTTTTCCCGCGCCGACTGAATCATGGTGCGTGTATGGTAATCCGCTGATAGCTCCATGCCCCATGCAGCGTAAGGCAGGCCGAAGATCGTGGTGGACGCCCTTAGCAGCAGGTAGTAGAACCCCAAGTAATATACAGTCGCCCCAGGAGAGGGATTTAGCAGCATCCAGACCGCAATGGCATAGATGGGCACACCAATGAGCAACCATGGTCGACGGCGGCCCCAGCGAGTCTGGAAACGATCACTCAAAAAACCCATTAATGGGTCTGTGATGGCATCAAAAATGGCGGCAGAAAAAATAACCAAGCCAATCAAGCTCAGCGACAAGCCAACCTCGGTAGAATACAGGCGTGGAATCCAGACGCTTAGGGGATAACCTATGATAGCGAGGGGCAGACTGACGGAGCCGTAGATCCAGGCGGTGGATCGGCTTAACTTCGGTTTATTGGTCGTCTTATCGGCAACGGCTTCAGACACGGGTGATTGCCCCTAACTCTTGATTGGTGACTATAGCCCAACGCTAAGATCCAACCGTTAAGGCTTGCTCGTCGACGTAGGTACTCGAACAGACAATATCAAAAATCTCGCCACGCAAATCAAGCATTAGTTTGACTGATAGGACAATAGCGCAGGAACAGGCTGCAGCAATTCAGCGTTTTAGGCCTGCGGTTTCGATAAGCGTTTTAGAAAGCCCGTTTAGAATTGGACTTTGCGGGAAAGCTTCGATCACACCGGATAACGCCAGGTAACAAAAAAGGCAGCCATTACGGCTGCCTTTGCGTTCGATCAAAGAAATTTAGCGGTCAATAAAACTACTTTACGCAGCCTGTGCATGCAGCCCTGTTCAAGCAGCAATCAGATGCGTTTGCATTTTCTCGAAAGCGCGCACTTCAATCTGTCGAATTCGCTCCATTGAAACACCGTATTTTTCCGCCAGCTCTTTCAGCCCCGCCTTATTGTCAGCCAGCCAGCGGCTTTCCACGATATCTCTCGAGCGCTCATCCAGCGCGTGCAGCGCATGGGTTAGCCCTGCGGTATTGAGGCTTTTCAGCTCATCATCCTCGGCCAACCAGGCGGGATCCATACTTTCGCCATGACTGAGGTAGGTGACCGGCCCCGTGGGCATGTCATCATCGCCGCTGACCGACATTTCAAAGCTCTCATCGAAGCTGCCGAGGCGGTTCTCCATCTCCAACACTTCCTCGGGCTTCACACCAAGATCTGCTGCGACCTGCTGCACTTCGGCAGGATTGAACCAACCTAAACGATTTTTCGCTTTGCGAAGGTTAAAGAACAACTTGCGCTGGGCCTTGGTGGTTGCCACCTTGACGATTTTCCAGTTCTTCAGGATATATTCATGAATCTCAGCCTTGATCCAATGCACCGCGAACGATACCAAGCGTACGTCGTGATCCAGACTGAATTTCTTCACCGATTTCATCAAGCCCACATTACCTTGCTGAATAAGGTCTTCCAGGGGCAAGCCGTAACCCGTATACGAGCGCGCAATATAAGCCACATAGCGCAGATGCGAGAGCACCAGCGTGCGAGCAGCCTGGAGATCATCATTTTGCTGGAAGTCGGCGAACAAAGACCGCTCTTCTTCTTTGCTCAGAATAGGAATGCGCTGAACTGAATCCAAATAGCCTTGCAAACTACCAGAACTCAGTGTCGGCAGCTGTTGTTCATAACTCATCATACTCATCTAGGCCTCCTGGACGATTCTATAAGATGCTATTAAAGTGGTAGGTCCCTTACCCCTGCAGTACTGTTCTGCAATCGTTATTTCCTGATCATCGCTGATCACACTTTTTGCAGCTAAGCTTTTGACACAAGCTCGTTGACTAAAAATCTAAAACGAACGCCTTATTAGAGTCCGATTTGCCTTCAAGTTCCTTAAATTGAGGTCAGTTTAAGTCTTTTCAAGAGTGCCAGTGCATGTTTTTTTGATTCAACTCAATAACTTCAGGGCCTGTAGCCATTCGCCGTCAGTCTCGATAGACTCCTGTCCATGGGCGCACAACAATCACAAGCACTAATCGAAAATCCGAACCAGCTCAATATGGTGCGAGTCGCTCGCTATGAGCGCCTGATCAAGGCGAACATCGATCGCGTCTGGGAGAATGTCAGGGATTGGGCACATTTACCCTGGCTACATGCCTCCAGCTTTAATTTCGTCAGCCTTGATATCGAGGGCGATTGGGGCTGGCGTACCTGGTCCTCGGCCAGCCACAGCGGCCATGTTGAGCTTTGTATCGACCTGCCTCAGCAACGCTATGTTGCCCGCTCTTATCGTCACCAGCAACAAGTCTCAGAGATCTGGACAACACTGACACCGATAGACGACGACACTCAAATTCTGGTGGAATTCCACGTTCCTGACGTCGCCCCGCAGGACTCGAACAAGGTGGGGCAGGTATTTCTCGATTTGTATAAGACCTTATGGGACGAAGATGAATTGATGATGCAGGCTCGGCAACAACAATTGTCGCCCCAGCCATCAGGCCCGGAAGTCGTCAACCTAGGCCCACCTGCCGCGTTTCTGCAGAGCTTACCGCGACGGGTCGCCCTACGGCAGCAAACCTTTCAAATTAGCCTGGTTGCAGGCGAACCCGTGGTTTACACCACAACCTGCCCTCACCTGCTAGGCCCCTTGAGTGAGGCTGATGGGTTGTCAGGCCAGGTCAGTTGCCCTTGGCATGGCTATCGCTTTGACGTTCGTACCGGCGCCTGCTTGTTCCCGGCGCAAGCCAAATGCCGGCTACGGCAGCCGCCTGTGATACGCCCCGACCCAGTCAGCGGCGATCTGCTG
>JABBAY010000244.1:43156-80318 GCA_018607725.1 K189A clade bacterium | reverse complement strand
AGCAACAATGTTGCCAGCCTGCTAAGCAACAATGTTGCCAATTGCTAAGCAACAATGTTGGCAATTGCTAAGCAATAATGTTGCCCGCACGGTTGGGTTCAATAACCAATTTAAGCCCGAATCACCGACTTCGCAGCGACTTTAAGGCCGGCTCAGTTATAGGGCGACGAACAATACCAAGACATCAGGGATGCGGACACACCGCCGACCTCAACAGCACTTTTAGTGTGGATTAAGTTATGAACAAGACATACCGTAAATCACTACCCGGTACTGACCTGGATTATTTTGATACCCAGGCCGCAGTTGATGCGATTCAAGCCGGCGCCTATGCACAATTGCCCTACACTTCCCGTGTGTTCGCTGAGAATCTCGTACGTCGGTGCGACCCAGCGGTTCTGACCGACTCCCTCAAACAATTTATCGAACGCAAACGCGACCTGGACTTTCCCTGGTTTCCTGCCCGCGTGGTCTGTCACGACATTTTGGGACAAACCGCGTTGGTTGACCTCGCCGGCCTGCGAGATGCCATTGCGGCTAAAGGCGGCGACCCTTCGCAGGTAAACCCCGTGGTCCCGACTCAGTTAATTGTCGACCACTCGCTAGCCGTTGAGCATGCTGGCTTTGACGCACAGGCCTTCGAAAAAAATCGTGCCATTGAAGACCGTCGCAACGAAGATCGCTTTCACTTTATCAATTGGACCAAAGAAGCGTTCAGGAACGTGGATGTGATCCCGCCGGGTAATGGCATCATGCACCAGATCAATCTGGAACGGATGTCACCCGTCATTCAGGTCCGTGACGGCGTTGCCTTTCCTGACACGCTGGTAGGCACCGACAGCCATACACCGATGGTTGATGCACTCGGGGTTATCGCCGTTGGCGTTGGCGGCCTTGAGGCCGAAAGTGTCATGCTCGGCCGTGCCTCTTACATGCGCCTACCAGACATCATCGGCGTTAATCTTACCGGCAAGCCACAACCGGGCATCACTGCTACTGATATCGTTCTGGCCCTAACGGAATTTCTCCGCGATGGCAAAGTGGTATCGAGCTATCTTGAGTTTTATGGTGAAGGCTCAACTCACCTCACCCTGGGTGACCGCGCAACCATCTCCAATATGACGCCGGAATTCGGTGCCACCGCGGCGATGTTCTACATCGATCAGCAAACGATTGATTACCTGCGCCTCACTGGTCGAGAAGACGAGCAAATCAAACTGGTAGAAACCTATGCGAAAGCCACTGGCCTGTGGGCTGACAGTCTCACAGACGCGGTATACGAGCGGGTACTGACCTTTGATCTGTCATCTGTAGGGCGTAATATTGCCGGTCCGTCCAACCCACATCGACGGGTACCAACATCTGAACTGGCCGCCCGCGGCATTAGTGGCATCATTGAGAGTGAAGCCGGCAAAATGCCTGATGGTGCAGTCATTATCGCCGCGATCACCAGCTGCACGAACACCAGTAACCCGCGCAATGTGATCGCCGCCGGCTTGATTGCGCGCAATGCCAATGCCCTGGGTTTGACGCGCAAGCCCTGGGTTAAAACCTCACTCGCACCAGGCAGTAAAGCCGTTCAATTGTATCTGGAGGATGCAAACTTGCTGCCAGAACTCGAGCAACTGGGTTTTGGCATCGTTGGTTTTGCCTGTACTACTTGTAACGGTATGAGTGGCGCACTGGATCCGGTTATTCAACAAGAAGTGATCGACCGAGATTTATACGCCACAGCCGTATTGTCAGGCAACCGAAATTTTGACGGGCGGATTCATCCTTATGCCAAGCAGGCATTTTTGGCATCGCCACCGCTGGTCGTCGCTTATGCCATCGCCGGCACCATCCGCTTTGATATTGAAAAAGACATTCTAGGCTACGATACTGAAGGCCAGCCCGTCAGACTAAAAGATATCTGGCCGAAGGATGAGGAAATAGACGCCATCGTCAAGCAGAGCGTCAAACCAGAACAATTTCGAAAAGTCTACGATCCAATGTTCGTTACCTTGAAGGACGTCACTAACCAGATCGATCCGCTCTATGACTGGCGCCCCAAGAGCACTTACATTCGTCGCCCACCTTATTGGGAAGGCGCCTTGGCCGGAGAGCGAGCACTCAGGAACATGCGCCCTCTGGCCGTGTTAGGTGACAATATCACGACTGATCATTTGTCACCCTCGAATGCCATCATGCTCGATAGCGCAGCCGGCGAATACCTACATAAAATGGGCCTGCCGGAGGAAGACTTTAATTCCTATGCGACTCACCGCGGTGATCATTTGACGGCGCAAAGAGCCACATTTGCCAATCCAAAACTGCTGAACGAAATGGTCCTGGAAAATGCTGAGATTAAGCAAGGCTCATTGGCACGCTTGGAGCCAGAAGGTACGATTACTCGCATGTGGGAAGCCATTGAGATCTATATGGAACGGAAACAGCCCTTGATCATTATTGCTGGCGCTGACTATGGTCAAGGTTCTTCTCGTGACTGGGCAGCTAAGGGCGTTCGTCTGGCGGGTGTCGAAGCGATTGTCGCCGAGGGTTTTGAGCGCATTCATCGAACCAACCTCGTGGGCATGGGCGTTCTACCACTGGAATTCAAGGCTGGCGAGAACCGTGCGACCTATGCAATTGATGGCACAGAAACCTACGACGTGATTGGTAAGCCAACACCGAGAGCCGCCCTGACTTTAGTCATCACCCGTAAAAACGGTGAGCAGCTAGAAGTACCCGTCACCTGCCGACTAGATACAGCGGAAGAGGTGTCGATTTATGATGCGGGCGGTGTACTGCAACGGTTCGCGCAGGATTTTCTGGAATCCGCCGGCACTTAAATCAATCCTGTCAGACATAGCTTGTCAGACATAGCTTGTCAGACATAGCTTGTCAGACATAGCCTAACAGACGATTCGCCACCAACAGGTGGCCTTAACTAACGAGACAATGATGCCTCACGCACCTCAAATTAAGATTCCTGCCACTTACATGCGTGGCGGCACCAGCAAAGGCGTATTCTTCAATCTCAACGACATGCCCGAGTCGACCCAGATTGCCGGAGCCGCTCGAGACGCATTACTATTGCGCGTTATCGGCAGCCCTGATCCTTACGGCAAACAGACTGACGGCATGGGAGGTGCGACCTCCAGCACCAGCAAAACCGTCATTCTAGCGAAGAGCAGCCAGCCAGATCACGATGTCGATTATCTATTCGGCCAGGTCGCTATCGACAAGGCCTTTGTTGACTGGAGCGGCAACTGTGGCAACCTGTCGGCGGCGGTTGGCGCCTTCGCGATTAACAGCGGCCTGGTAGATGCCAATCGAATTCCCAACAATGGACTCGCAACTGTGCGTATCTGGCAGGCAAATATCAAGAAGACGATTATCGCCTACATCCCCATCAACAATGGCAATGTCCAGGAAACCGGCGACTTCGAACTCGACGGTGTGACATTTCCTGCGGCTGAAGTCGTCCTGGATTTTATGAATCCGGCGGACGATGATGCTGGCGGCTCCATGTTCCCAACGGGGCAAGTAGTGGATGATCTTGAAGTACCCGGCGTCGGCACACTTACAGCAACCATGATCAACGCGGGCATTCCAACCATTTTCATCAATGCCTGTGACATAGGCTACACCGGCAGTGAATTGCAGGATGACATCAACAATGACGACAAGGCCCTCGCCATGTTTGAGACCATTCGGGCCTATGGCGCGGTTCGGATGGGATTGATCGATACCATTGAGCAGGCCGTGGGACGCCAGCACACACCTAAAGTCGCTTTTGTCGCCCCACCTGACGCCTATGTCTCATCCAGCGGCAAAGCCGTTGCGGCCGCCGATATTGACCTGCGCGTGCGCGCCTTATCCATGGGTAAACTGCATCATGCCATGATGGGCACCGCGGCTGTCGCCATCGGGACTGCCGCCGCCATACCTGGCACCCTGGTAAATCTCGCTGCCGGCGGTGGCGAACGGAATGCGGTGCGCTTCGGGCATCCTTCCGGGACGTTGCGGGTGGGTGCCGAGGCCAGCTTGGTCGAGGGTGACTGGGTTGTCGTCAAGGCCAGCATGAGCCGCAGCGCAAGGGTGCTGATGGAAGGCTGGGTGCGCGTGCCTGGGCCCATTTAGTACCGTTATTCGAAAAAACAACAAGCAACAGGCCGAATGCTTGTCCGCATGATAGCCTGCAGCCATGAATAAGCGTCAGAAAACCACCATGCCAGCGGCACCCCCGAACATAAGTTCGCCGGCGTGGTTGCGCAAACGCGCGCCAAAATTAAACTCATCGCCGCCAATGCCATCATTCTTGTCAAAGTGTCGTATTTCGTCGGTGTCAGGGTTCAGCTCTGATAAGCCCTTATCACCACTCAACCAGATTGTGCCTGAAGGACTCTCCAGGATACCGTAAATCGTATCACCGCGGAGTCCGCTGCCTTTAGTATAGTGCTTGAATACCGGTCGATTGACTTGTCTGTCTGCCGCTGACCAACGATTTAAACCAGCGGCCAGGGTACCGACCCAGAGTGAACCGTCTGTGGCTTCCAGAATTTCCCAGGCGGTGTCATGGGAAATGCTATCGGGATTTTTGGGGTCATGCATATAGCGCGTAAATGTACCTGAATCAGGCTTGAAACGATTCAAACCCCCATCCTCAGTGCCGATCCAAAACACGCTCTGCCTATCTCGATAGATCGTCAGCACGCGATTGCTACCCAATGTGGTGACATCATTCCCTTGATGGATATAACGAGTTATCTTTTGGCTGGCCAGATCCAGTCGATTGAGCCCGCCACCATAAGTGCCGACCCAGATTGCATTATTCGTGGGAAAAATAGCCGTGATCGCGTTAGCGCCAATAGATTCTGCATCGGTCGGGTCATGGGCAAAATGCGCCACTTCGCCCAAACCCGGGCCGAGTCGATATAGCCCGGCAGTTCGGGTGCCTATCCAGACATTGTTGGTCTCATCGATCGCCAAGGCCATGATGCGCTTATCCGCCAAATTCTGGTCGGGCAGTGATGCGGAATGATAAACGTCTTCATCGACGTTTGAATGGGTCAGACGGTTCAACCCACCACCATAGGTGCCAATCCAGATATCACCACTCTTGCTCTCCGCTATGGTCGTGACAATATCATTAGATAAATGCCCTGACTCAACGTCATAGCGCTGAAATAGCCCGCCTCTATGACTCGAAATGCCCCTATCGCCGCTACGAGCGGCCTTTGCCTCGAAAGACCCATCGCCAGAACTTGCCGACGCATTCAGCAAGAACGGAGTCTTCGCATCAACTGGCTTCTTGAGATTGAGGCCCGCGTAGGTGCCCACCCACAGCATCTGTTTGTCATCCTCAAACAGCGAGTCAATTCGATTGTCAGACAAACTATATTGATCCGTGAATGTGTGCCTAAACGTGACAAACCCTTGCGTCTCTACTGACCAGTTTGCCAGCCCCTGATCCGTCGCGATCCAGACAGATCCTAGATGATCAATCAAGATATCTCTGACCAGATCATCGGGCAGCGAATGCAGATCATCCTTGGTGTGTCGGAATTCGGTGACGCTCGACGTCGCTGGATCAAAAACTCGTAACCCATTGGCATGTGTGCCAATCAGTAGCTTGCCTTGGTGCTCACGTACCACCCGAACATTCCGCTTAACCCCACCAACATGCTGTTTGAATTGCGTCTGCCCATCTTCCAGAACCGCCAAGCCAGCCTCAGTCGCCACATACAATTTTTGATCCCACTCGGCGATATAGTTGACTGAATCACTGGGTAGACTGGTCTCGTCGGTCGCATCGTGACGATAGTGAATGAACGTATCCGTCGCCGCATCCAACCGACTCAGACCGCCGCCTTTGGTGCCGACCCAGATTTGATGATAACTATCTTCAAACACAAATCGAACCTGATTCGAACGCAGACTCTGGGGGTTATCGGGATCATGCAAATAATTGGAAAAGTTGTTCTCCGATCTATTAAACCGGCTCAGCCCACCATTATTCGAGCCCACCCACAATTGACCTTGATGGTCGACAACCATTGACCAGATCCAGTCACCGCTGATGGCACTAGGGTCCGCTGCTACATGCTCATAAGTCACGAAACCTTGACCATCGAGACGATTCAAACCCGCTTGACTGCCGACCCAGATATCGCCCTCGTGATCCTGCACCAAGGCAGTAATGCTCGCATGCGACAGGCCCTGCTCCGTACCTATTCGTTCAAACTCGCTGGCTTGCGCAACAACAACTTGAATAAGGCACAGCACAACGCTCACGATAGGCAATTTTAACGAGCCAAATCGTTGATTTTTCATCATCTTGATCCGCATGTGAGCACGTCCTTGTAATGCCGTTTTGAATGCTTTGATCTATTTTGAGCCCAAATGAAACTGTCTCAGTGGACCCCAAATTTTTTGATCACAGCGACCTGCCACCCCTCTATAGGCTCGCTTAACGCGGTTAAAGTCGAGCTCTCACGATATATTTAGCAAAACTTAGGCCAAGTATATTTTGGTTCAACATCATCCCGAAAATAGTTTTTCTCGTTGTTTTTCAATTCCTTAAATTCATATTGTTGGCCAGAATACTTAATGAGTCTGCTTCAACCCAGGGGATCTGATCACAATTTCGCAGCGCCGCTGCGAAATACCGAAACCTGACTCAAAAATGTGGCGGGTGCCTATGGGCGAGCCCCCACATCACGCACTTTATGCGGACTTAATGTCAGCTTTGAGGGCTCCTTGGGCGTCCCTGACCCAATGCTTGCACCCTATGCTATTACCTATGCTGTTAACTTATGCTGACCATACATCGCCACTTCACGACGATTTCTTCGCCGATCGCGCTCTGGGTCGATTTCACTACCGCGAAAAAGGTCCATTTGTGTATACTGTGGCGTCAGAAAATTGAGCGAACGTTATGCCATCAGATCCTGCAACACTTGCGGCAACAATTGCGGCAAACCCGTCCACAACAGCCTCCTCGACAGCCTTAACAACTAAAATTAGCTGCGCTGAATTTCTCGAAATGCGCCATCCCGTCGATACATTACAGTGGCGACTACCCGTCGTTGAGCGAACTACCGGCGGCCGCGGCTCTCTGTTTGGTGGCGTGGGGCTTGCTGCAGGAGTCGTTGCTTTAGAACAAGCGACCGGCAAACCTATCATCTGGGCCACGGGCCAATATTTGTCTATCACCCAACAACCCGCTGTCGTCGATCTTGAAGTCTTGTTGCCCGCAGTGGGTCGCAACGTCACTCAGGGTCGTGTGGTTGGCCACCTCGGCGACAAAGAGATCATTACGATACTCGGCGCCTGTGGCTCACGGCCCAATGCCATCCAACGTCTGTGGGCGACCATGCCTGACGCACCACGGCCTGAAGCATGCGAAGCCCTGGGAAACCACCACGAAACTGACTCGCTGCATCAGCACGTCGACGTTCGAATGGCCAGGGGCATGTTCGGCTTCTCCGGTACTGGCACACCCAGCGGCGATGCCGGCAGCATGTTGTGGGCAAGAATGCCCGGCGTCCATCATGATGCCGGCGCTCTGGCAATCATTGCCGATTATATGCCGTCAGCTTTGGGCAATGCTTTAGGCCAGGTTACCCACTGCACCAGCATCGACAACACCATCCGGTTTGCTGACTTGTGTGATAGCGAATGGGTACTATGCGATAACCGCATCGAGTATATCGGCAATGGGTTTGGCTACGGCACGGTTAATATGTGGAGTGACACAGGCCGTTTGCTAGCGACTGCGAGTCAATCCATGATCGTCCGAGTTCCTGCCGAATAAATACTAAAGTGTGAACAGGCTGGCGGTAAAAAGCGCGACGGCTGAGCGCTAGCACCCAGCTGGATCGTCGCAGTGCCAGCCAAAGCATCCTCGGCAAGCAATCCAGTCTGGCCGAATAGGTCATTAAAGGATTTTACGTCGCTGCACTCGGGTTCCATCGACGAGCCCATCGCCAAACAACCCTTTTTATTCTACTATCGAAATGCGCAAGCCAACCCTTTCAAAGATGGCAGCCCTGCCAGACCCGCGCGCAGCGTTAATATATAGAGGTTTAAGGCATATGATCACTCAACAACGCGTGATGGAGATACTCAATAAAGGCAGCGGACAGGATCGCACAAGTTTAATCTGCGATCGATTCCTAGCGACACTGATCATCCTTAACCTTGTCTGTATCTGCCTCGAGTCGGTGCAAACCATTGCGCTGCAATATGCTACCGCCTTGTTGTACTTTGAGATTTTTTCCGTGAGTGTCTTTAGCGTCGAATACGCACTACGGCTTTGGTCCAGTCCATTAAACCCGCATCTCAAGGGAAAGACTGCAAACCAACGCCGTTTTACCTACATAACCAGTTTTACGGGAATTATTGATTTACTCGCGATATTGCCAACCTTTTTAGCGGTCTTCGGCGCTACCACCGACCTACGCTGGCTGCGAACCCTGCGCTTGGCACGTTTACTCAAGCTGTCTCACTACTCCTCGGCCCTAGAGGATTTATTTTCCGCAGTATATCAAGAACGCCGGTCTTTTCTTGCCGCGATGTATATTATGTCTATCGCTCTGTTTATGGCCAGCGCGCTGATGTATCTGGCGGAGAATACAGCACAACCGGAGAAATTCAGCTCAATTCCCCAAGCCATGTGGTGGGCTGTGGTGACACTCACAACAGTCGGCTATGGCGATGTCACGCCCATCACGCCCCTCGGCAAAATCATCGGCGCCTTGACTGCCATCTCTGGAATTTGCGCTGCAGCGCTGTTAACCGGGATCGTCGCATCCGCATTTGCGAACCAGATGGCACGTCGCCAGGCTATTTTTGAAGCTGAGGTGAACACCGCTCTACACGATGGTGAAATATCCAAGGACGAAGCCAGCACGATTGAGATGCTACGCAATGAATTCAAAATCACCGAGGAACACGCACTGGCCATCATCCAACTGGCTAAAGAAAACCATGACATAAAATGAAGATTAATTACGGGTGTTATTTCTCATCATTTCAAACTGACTATCAAGATAAGTACCAATTCCCTGCATTTGGTCAACCAGCGTATCCATCGCGGCAAACTGCTTAAGATAGCCCTCATAAGCTGCTGTCAGGCGCAGCTCAATCTTAGCTAAGCGTTCCTCATAATCGACGATGGACAATTCCGCATTGCTTTGTCGTGTCTTCAAAGCGCCAGTGTCGGAGATTAATTCATCTAACGCTGTCATGGTATCCGCAGCAAAGCCTTTTGCCGCCACAGAAAATTCATTTTGATCGTTTGTACCTGCAGAAAACATCGTAACGACATCATCAAAATTAGCCTCGACGACCGCGCTGTACTTTTCCTCATCCAATGACAATTTTCCGTCAGCACCTAACTGCACGCCAATGTCTCGCAACGCACTAATCGATCCACTCGGGGTTGAGGAATCTGCTAATAATGCGTCACGCACACGATCGCGGAGCATTCTCACAGTTGAATAGTCAGACGATAAGGAACCACTAAACTCGCTAGCCTCCGAGTCCGAGCTCGCCAACTCGGACAACAGTAAATTAAATTCATTATAAGCTGCAATCAGCCCATCTACAGCTTCACGTAGCGGCGCTTGATCTTCCGCAACTCGGACACTGACGGTTTTACTCGAATCTGCTTGGAGTAAATCTAGTGTCACTCCAGGGACAACGTCGTTCAACGTGTTGCTACTTCGCGTAATGCCAGTAATCCCGTTCATCGACACAATCGCATCTGCAGCTGTCCGCAACGCATTAGAACCGAATCCTAGAGTTACATCAGAGCTAACTGCAAAGCTATTGTCAGCACCTGACGGACCATCAAGCACGATGCGCCAATCATTACCCGTCGCACTGGTGTTTATCAATAAAGCACTAACCCCAATGTCCGCAGCATTGATCGCATCGACAACCCCTTGTGGCGTATCACTGACCACACTAATTTCATGAGCAACTGGAGTTGCAGCGCCTAGCGTAATGGTCATAGAGAATCCAGTGCCCGAATTTAGCGCAACAGATGAACTGGACTGCGCATTCGACATATTACTTTGACTCTGGGCCAATTGCTGGACCGTGATATCATAAGTCCCAGGAACGGCATCGCCACTGCCGGTTTTCACCCCTATCGAATCTGACGCAGATGAAACTACGCTAGTTGCCTTCAGTTCACGCATGTCATCCATAGACGCAACTACATCCCTCAGTTCAGACACGCTATTGAAGGCAATCGAATACCCTGAAATAGACAAGGTTTTTTCTTCTATTTTGCTGCTAATCCGGGCCTTTACTGCCGCATTTTCCGCGTCTGCCAAGGATTGTGCTAAGTTCTTGATATCGATACCGGAGCCAGCATCCAAGGTCTGAACAATTGTCGAAGCACTTGTAATCTCACTCATTAAAAATCCCTCTTTCTATCGCGATACGGCAATAAAATCATATTTAAATAGGACGATGATCACCAACACCTCAGCTATCAAAATCTCTTAGCTCGAAGCATTAGCGTATATAATCCAACAAACTCATCTGCGAGATTTTCGCAAAGCTACTCTGCACAGCTTCTAACGCAACTAATTTCGCCGACAGTTCTGTGACTAATACCGAGTAGTCCACATCCTTTTCTTTCGACAAGATCGCTTCCAGAATAATTTTAGCTTCTTCATGGATATCTAACTCCGACTCAATTGTCGAGCGCTCCACACCAATCGACACCAAAGCCAGAGTTGCATGCTCTTGGATAACATCTAACGAGCCAATACTCGCACCTACCGCGCTAGCATCGTCATTTTGCAAAGATAAGATTAAATTATCGAGCACATCGAAAAATCCGCTTTTTATTTCCTCACCATCGTCCGACACCGTGGTGACCGATCCAAATACAGCTGTACCAGGCCTGTTCAAATCTACTGCTCTATTTTTAGTAATATCAACCTGCAACGTTGCATAATCACCTGCGTATGATACTTGACCGAAGTCATCCGACTGAAAGGCAGGGCTTCCCGCTTGGCTACCAGCAAACAAGTAGCGATTTTCCTTGTCCTGTGCATTCGCCAAACCAAACAGCGCATCTCTGAGCCCCTGAACTTCAACAGCAATGAATTTACGATCGCTCTCAGACACAGTATCCGAAGCTCCTTGCAAGGCTAATTCGCGCACCCTAATCAATGTATTGTCGACGCTGCTAACAATAGACTCTTCAACTGCAAGGCGCTCATCGACTAGGTTCAGATTACGTTGGAAGCTATCATGTTGTGCAATCGCCGTTTCCAATCGCAGTACTACTGCAGCCAGTTGGGGTTCGTCACTGGGCTTCACTAACTTCGTACCCGTGGAAAGTTGTGCCTGCATATCTGCAATTTTTGATTGCGTTGTGACAATCTGATTAGAGCTGTTAGTGAACATCTGATTCGTTGAAATTTTCATCCCTTAGCCCTGCCTAATTGCTTGCGCTGAGAATGGTATCAAACAACTTTGAGGATGTTTGAATAACTTGTGCGGCCGCTTGAAATGCCTGTTGGAAGCGAATTAAGGATGCCGCCTCTTGATCTAAGCTGACCCCAACTTTTGAATCTCGCTTTTCCACGGCTTGCTGATAGACGACTTCTAAAGCATCTTTGGCTATCGTGGCGGAAAAACTTTTAGAGCCTACATCATTAAGAATCTTTATATAGCCGCCAGAAAACGTATTACCACCTGTGAAAACCTTTTCTTGTTGAAGACTCGCCAATGCCACAATCGTCCCGTTACTACCAGAACTTACTTCTGTCGGCTCTATAAGAAATTCATCACCAGCAACAGGCTCCGAATCAAAGCGAACTGTAATCTCGCCGTACTGAACCCCGACTATTGGGTCATAATTTCGATTAGCAACAATGGAACCTGATCCAACATCAGTGATCATGTAAGTACCATCATCAAGAAAAGATACTGAAAACGCTCCTTCCATCACCCGTGGCATGCTACTAGGATCTATAACCTCACTCGACTTTGCAATAATTGGCGTACTACCCGATCCAGCCCCTGACACCAAAATCGCCATATCTTCTGGCAGAGTCCCTGAGAAATAAAGACCCGTCGACAACCCTAGCGCAGCCAGGTCCGCGGGCTTGCCCATATGACTTCCAGACGTTACCAAATCAAACTGGATACTATCCGTCGCAGTCAGGACCAATTGACCAGAGTATTTTTTCGACGATAGTCCAAGTGTATTCTCACCATCGACATCCGTACTGGATAAAGCAAAGGCTTCGCCTTGGTGCCCAGCTAGATTAAGCAAATTGATCTGACCTTCTGCATCGATATAAGCATCAATATGGGTATCCGTACTCACATCGTTAATGAGCTCGACCAATGCGGTCGCATTAAGCGCTGATTCAGCCCCCACTACGCGCACACCGTTCAATACCAAACTCGAGCCTAAAGCCAGGTTAGTCGGATCCACTTTAATCAGATTAGTGGCTTCTGCTGAAACGCCAGTTGCATCACTCTGCAGATTTAACCACGATGCAACATCCAGTGCCGACAGTTCATCGCCAGCCTGTAACGTTAACTCAGAAAGCTCAACACCATTCAGACGCAGATCGCCGTCTCCAACAATCGTTTCGGCGCCGATACCAACGTTAGTTTGCAACGGAACTGAGCCAGACTTAACGGTCACTATAGTATCTGCCGCACCGATTACCGCTTCGGCTCGATAACCATAAACGATATCCAAATCGCGATAACTTGAAGTGGGTGCGTTTTGCATCGCTGCATCGCTGTAAATAGCTGACGAATCGAAAAACTCGTTACTCATCAGGGCTTGCGCTTCTGCGATGGTTCCGCCTAATAACTGCACACCATTTGCAGTCACGAGCTGTAGCTGCACAGAGCTCGCCTCGCTTGGGTGCAATTCAACGCTAAAACTCGTCGTACCGGCTGAAATCTGCGCCCACGGTTGACTGCTGCTAAAATTCACTACCCCATCAAAATTACGAACTGAGGCCGTAGACAAGTCAAGCATCCCAGCTGGAACGACGCTAGATCTGGGATTTGCATTAGAATATTCAACCTGCGCAAGAGCAGCTGAGCTATTATTAATCGATGAGGTCGCCGTTAAACGGCTCGCAGCCGCTACTTCGTTCTCATTTTCAATCACCATCGTCATGAACTTGGCGGGTCGGTCCGTCACAGTTAACGCCAGCACCGCACCGTCCTGCAGGTCATTCGAATTTTGAATTCTCAAGCCATGGAACTGCACTTCACCCGATCCGTCGACCGCAAAAAAGCTATTTTCAGCATTTTTACTTACGATAAATCCGTTATTGTCTTTGTCCCATGTGACCATAATTTTTTCGTTAGAAGCTGTTTGTCCAGTTACGACACTAACAGTCATATTACCTAGCGAACCGCTTGTCAGCGCTTCGACACCGACGACAGGATCGATTCGAAAAATGTCTCCACCTAAATTGCCGTTTAGATCGACCCCAGCGTGATGCAGATCATTCACCTCGGTCACAAATGTTTTAGCAAAATTATCTAAATCTTCAACTGCGTTCTTTAACACGCTATTTTTGAAATCTAGTAATCCACCAACCGTACCACCCTGTAGTCCTGGCAATTGGTATTGCTGCCCTGTGGACTGCGGGCCCTTCATCTCTAATGTAATGATAGAACGGTCGACGACATTTTCGCCGTGAACGACTCGCAGAACACTCGCATTTTGACCCTTAACTAGGCTCGACGCATTTCCACCGCCAGCAAGAAGAACGTCCGCCTGACCAGAAGTCGCTATCTTAACTTCAACTTTGACCAGGCTTGACAACTCCCGGAGAAGTTGGTCGCGTGTATCTAGTAGTCCCGGCGGCTGTCTCGCCTCTGTCAGTTTTTGCTGGAGTTTCCCATTAATTAGAGCCAACTGTTCTGAAATGCCATTTATTTTATTGACACCAGCATCTGTATCCGCGGCCGCTTCCAACCCAATAGTTTCTAACTGTTCAGAAATAGACGTCATTCTAGAAGCCAGAAAGTCCGCCGTCGCTAAAAAACTTGTTCGCAGAACACTGGAACTTGGATTGGTTGTAAGCTCATTAGCACTTGCGAAAAATTTGTCCATAGCGCCAGACAGCCCACCAGTTTCTGAACCCATGACGTCGACAATGCGGTTCGCATACTGAATAGTTGGCTGCTGAAAACCTAACTCGCTGGCGCCATTGCGCACATTATCCTCAGCAAACGCATCAAAGGCCCTAGTTACGGTTTCGACCGTAGCACCCGTTCCCAGATAGTATACTCCCTGCTGACTCGGGGAATTTTCAACACTCACAATTTCCTGCCGAGAATATCCCTCGGTAGTCATGTTGGCGATATTGTTACTCACCGTCGATAAGGCTTGACGGTAAAGCTGCGTCGCTGATGTGCCTATAGACAATAAATCGGGCATAATAAATTCACACTAAATAGATTCGCTTGTATTTTTAGACCGTACTATTACTTACTAAAAACCAAATTTTTGTTCTTTTCTACTTCAACACTGAGAGCTTAAAGAAAATAATCTTCAGCGCGTTTTTATAGTTGTAATGTCTGTTTTATAGCCGTCCGCTAATTTCGCACTGGACTCTTGTTTTCCACTGATCATGTTCGAATGATTAACTAGCCAATCAGCAACACCCAGTGAACCGCGATCCGCCATCGATATTGATATTTCTTTATCAAACATCTCTTGATAGGCATCCACTTCACTAGACTCTGAATTTTCATCTTTAAAGGGCTCACTGGCAGCGCGCATTGATTTGAGCATGTCCTGTAAGAACAACGCTTCAAACTGAGTACCCACTTTTCTGGCAGCAGCATTTTCATCCGTCGTAGCTTCTAGACGTAACTTCGCGAGACCAGTGATATCATAGAATCCGGTTGAAACTTCCATCTATATCACCACTAATTCAGCGCGCAGACTGCCAGAGCGCTTTAGCGCTTCCAAGATGGCAATCAACGATGAGGGAGTAGCACCGATTCGATTAACTGCATCGACAATATCTCTAAGTTCCACGCCTGATTCGAACATAAACATATTCCCCGCACCGCCTTCTGTAACTTGTATATCTGCGTTTGCTACTTCGGCGGTCTCTCCCTCAGCAAAAGCGTTTGGCTGAACTACCTCATTGTCTGTGTTAATACGCACTGTAATTGCACCATGCGAAACGGCGGCGGCAGTTACCCTGACACTGCGATTAATGACAGCGGTTCCAGTCCTTGAGTTAACGATCACTCGTGCGGTTGGCTCTCCTGGCACTACTTCCAAATTTTCCACAGCGCTCATAAATGCGACACGTTGCCGACCATCATCAGGCACAGCAAGGACAACAGACACGCTATCTAATGCTTCTGCAGTCCCCCACCCAAAAGTCTCGTTAATCATATTTGCTATAGCATTACTGGTGGAGAAATCAGCGTCTCGAACATTCAGAACCACATGGCTACTAGAGCCAAATGGGGTCTTTACCATTCGCTCAACGATTGCACCGTTGGGAATTCGACCAGACGTAGGCACGCCAATTTCGACACTCGTACCTGCGGCGTTGACAGATATACCAGTTACCGTCAATGGGCCCTGTGCTAATGCGTATATTTCGCCATCCACACCCTTGAGTTCCGCCATAATCAAATTACCGCCACGCAGGCTACTAGCCACACCGATTGCCGACACATTAATATCAATTCGCTGACCCGGCTTAATAAACGGCGGCAACTCCGCTGTCACCATCACTGCCGCAACATTTTCCAGCTTCAAATCTTTTCTGGCGTTCTGGCCAGCTAAATCGCGAAGGCTATCACCGAGATCGAACTCCGAAATAGGACCATCAACACTGACCCCCAGCCCCGACAGAAAAGACTTCAAACTTTGCCCAGTAAATGGCAGGTCTTTACCGTCGCCCGTACCACCTAGGCCAACGACTAATCCGTAACCGACTAGCTGGTTTGATCGAACACCGCCCACATCAGTTAAATCTTTAACACGATCTGCAAAAGCGGTCGTCGATACACTACAAAAAATGCTTATTAAGAAGATATTTAATATTTTCATTAGAATGGCCACACTTCATAAAGCGCCCTGGTTAACCAACCTGGCTTTGACGCAGCAACAAGATCGCCTGTACCACTATAGGAAATCTGGGCGTTAGCGATTCGCCGCGATAAGATCGTATTGTCCGGCTGAACATCTACGGCACGTATTACACCGCTTAACTTAATGTACTCACTGCCTTCAGTCAGCGTCAGCATTTTGTCGCCTTCGATCAGCAAATTACCGTTCGGGAAAACCTGAACGACAACAGCAGCAATTGACCCGGATAGAGAATTTTCTTGCCCAGCAGTACCGATACCTTCACTTGATATATTGGCTCCACTTAGATTCAAATCTTGAAAAAACGCGCCCCCTGGTACCATTGCGCCAACCTGATTCACACCAAGCACATCGTTGCTCGAAGCACGCGAGGTAGTGACATTACCCGACCGAGAAGCTTGAGTCGTTTCATCTAAGACAACTGTGATGAGGTGTCCTACCTTGATATCACCGGACTGATAGGCACGTCTTGTCGGGTAGAGTCGATTGCCATTATCAAAAATAGAACCCGTACGAACTACTGTTTGCTCAACGGGGATATTCTGATTTGGATAAGCAGTACGTTCAAACGGGGCTGGCGCTACTGAGGCACAGCCCGATAATAACACTGGCAAAATCACTAACGAGGAAAACCTCATAACTCTAATCCTTATAAGTTGTTATTGAGGAATCTCAGCATGCCATCAGCAGCTGAAATTGCTTTTGAGTTGATTTCATAGGCGCGCTGCGCCTCAATCATGTTGACCATCTCTTCAACAACGTTAACGTTTGATGCTTCAAGAGTGCCCTGCATAAGACTCCCCACTCCGGCCTCGCCAGGAATACCAACAACTGGTTCACCACTCGCTGCGGTCGTTTTATACAAGTTACGACCCAAGGGCTGTAACCCAGAATTGTTTACAAAACGGCTGACCTCTAACTGGCCAACTTGCACCGCCCCAGCACCAGCTTGCAGTTCCGCGGTAACAATACCGTCACGACCGATGGTGAGACTAGATGCATCCGCAGGAATAAGAATTGCTGGAATCAGGACCTGCCCACCGGAGGTCACCATCTGACCCTCTGCCGATAACTTGAACGAGCCGTCTCTGGTGTATGCGGTACTTCCATCGCCTTGCTCGATTGCAAAGTAGCCGTCGCCTGCAATAGCCACATCAAGAGAATTCTCAGTGGACATCATGCTGCCCTGCATGTGCAGTTTTTCTGTGCCTACAACACGGGTGCCAGTTCCTAGCATCAAACCTGTCGGTGACTCGGAGTTCGCGTCAGTTTGACCGCCTGGCTGAACAATATTTTGGTATATCAAATCTTCGAATATCGCCCTGTCTTTCTTGAAACCAACAGTGCTTACGTTCGCCAAATTGTTAGAAATTACGGAGAGCCGAGTCGACTGAGCTGTTAAGCCCGTTTTTGCTACCCACATTGATGCATCCATTATTCCTACTCCCGCTATCTTTTTATTGGATCTAACTAGCTCGTTTTAACGAACAAATTTATTACGCTATTAGAGCGCTACTCGCTTCGTCTAATTCGTTAATCTCAGCAATTACTTTAATTTGCATTTCGAAGGATCTCGACAAATCCATCATGGTGACTAAAGCAGCAACCGAATTTACATTGCTCCCTTCAAGGCCGCCTGTTTTTATTGAAGCCTGCTTTGGGCCACTGACAAAGTCTTCACCTGCAACTTGCGCACCCGCCGGCTCAAACAATCCATCCTCTCGCTTTTGAAGACGGGTCTCACTGGCATCACGGAGCATGAGCTCGCCTACTTTCGTTTGTAATCCTTCAGGCGTAAGTGGGTTTCGAGCATAGATCGATCCATCACTACCAAAAGTAATTATTTGCCCAAGCGGCACTGTCACCGGCCCTGACTCGCCCATCACTAGATTACCCTTTCCCGTTTCTATGAGACCAGACGGCGTTATATGCAGGTCACCACGACGAGTGAAGCCGAGGGTTTGATCTATTGCTGAACGAACACCAAGCACCGATGCGTCGTTCATGGAAATATCAAGGTCATTACCCGTCTGCAGATAAGGGCCAGGAGAAAGATCTACCGCGCCAGTCTTCTCACTGGCGGCGTGTGCAGGCTGAAATCGCGTTGGAAAACCTAGTCCTGGCACTTCCGTCGAGGTGTCCTGCAGATTGCCAGTCACTTTAAACCCAATGGTGTTCAGATTAGCCAAGTTGTTGGTCATCTCGAGTCTCTGCCTAGCAGAGCTAATTGTCGCCGATAACGCTGTATATGCTAGTCTGTCCACTTTGAGCCTCCTAGGTTTCGCTTGTTAAACTTAGCCGCGAATATTAATGATTGTCTGGGTTAACGAAGAGCTTGTCTCGATAGCCTTTGCATTCGCTTGGAAGTTACGTTGCGCGGTAATCAAGTCCACTAGTTCAGCGGTAAGGTCGACATTAGAGCGTTCTCGCGCACCAGCTCGCAATGTACCGAAGCCAGCGGCGCCAGGTTCGCCATAGTCGGCAGCACCCGATTCAGAGGTTTCGAAGTAACTCGCATCGCCAATTTGGCGCAAGCCTTTTGGAGTCGCGAAGTTAGCCATGATTATTTTTCCTAGCGACTTCTGCGAACCGTTAGAGTAACTTGCCACGACCAAACCATCATCGCCGATATTTACACCGACCAGATTGCCCTCAGCAGCTCCATTCTGGCTTTGGCTGAGTACAGCGAAAGGCGCATTAAACTGAGTACTACGATTATAGCCAATAGATATGGCTGTACCGGTAATTTCCTCACTGCTCAATGTCGCACCACGTATAGGAGATACGATCGATCCACTGGTATCAAAGGTTAACTCACCCTTGTCCAAGAATATTGGCGACCAATAAGGAATATCTTCTTCGTCAAACTCACCCTTATCGGTAGTCTCTACCCACTCACCATCTTTAGTTTGAGAAACATAAACGGCCGCGTTTCCCTGCAAATCGTTTTCTAAGCTGATGTAAGTCGACGTCGCACCAAAAGCAGCGTCAATATCTTCAAGGCCCCAGTCAGATGAACCAGCAATTTGTATAAAGGATTCATCCGAGGTTGTCGCGCCGGTAATAATCAGTGATTCGGTAACGTCGTTAAAGTCCACCTTTACACCGGATACAGTACGGCCAAGACTATCACCCATCTGATTGATTTTACTCTGCATATGTTCTGTAAAGGTGCCAATAGAGTACTGGCCAGCCTCTAGGGAGAATTGCGCCGATATACCGTCAATGATGACAGTCATATCCTTATTACCATCGTTTACGGTAAACGATTTTCTTGGGTCAACACCCATCGTCGCACCGTTCACAATCGCAGGCTGGGACGCTTGTCCACGCACTGTAGGAAGATTATTGATTTGATTAGATTGAGTATTTACAACAAATCCCGTTTGAGAGATGCCCAACAATTCTTCGGCTAACGTCGATGCACTAGTTAAGAGTCCATTACCATCCGTGTTCAGTCTCACTTCGATACTGGAATCATCACCCGTAGAGCCAGAACTAACCAGGAAGTTTCCATCGGAATACGTAACTTTGATACCAAAGCGCTGGTCTCTGATCACTCGCTCGTTATCGCCGTTTGCAACGACATTTTCGAGAAGCAAGATATCGGAATCATTCGACAAGGGTACAATTTGCGTACCAAATGTTGGCGGCACGTCAGGATCAGTCGACGCAACTGCAGACCCTACCTTGAAAACACTATCGAAAACACCATCACTATTACTCAAATACAGGTTAGATAGTTTCGTTGAGTCAGATTGAAGAAATTGAAATCCTTTGTTGGTGTTGTCTCGAGTCACCGTAACATCTGAAAAATTAGCGGACGCTTCGAGGTGCATATTAACGAGATAAGTCAATTGATCTGGGTTAATTTGATCAGTGTCAGGATCAAATCCGGCCGTTGTCATGAGAGCTCTGATATCGATATCAATTGACTCGAGAGCACTCCAAGCACCGTTTACATACTCGGTTTCGCCTCTACTCAAGGTAAGCAGACCGTCAGTTGCAGTAGAGAAATCATAGGTTTTTTCATCGCCAAAGCGAGAATTCAGAACGTTAGTGAGTTCGAAGGCGATCTCAGAGCCTGATAATTTTAAGTCTTGCCCTATCAAATGCTCGATGCCCACATCGACGAATTCAGATTGATCGATAGAAATTTGAAACATATTCTGTAGCTGAGCGTATGAAAATGACGAGATATCCACGCCATCTTGATTGTTTGTCAAATTCAAGTTGTCTTTATAAGTACTTGTATCAGAAATCGGCATGGTGACCGTCGCGGGCTGAGACTCAACGGGCGAAGATAGGTTATCAAAAGAATATTTTTTATATTCCGTACCAGTAGTAATCAAAAATTGTGCACTATCCGAACTGGTACGCTGCAATTCCAAAAGCTCTGATCGCGTTTTTATTTCACCAAATTTATTGACGAAATATGAATCGCCACCTTTGTCGGAAGCTTGAATAAGCTGTGGATCCACCTCAGTACCGTCGATCGACACATAGGTTTGCCACTTGTTAAACGGAGAATCTGCAGTCGCGGCCGCAGTTTTCACATAGTAAATTGTTGCCAGATGGCTCGATCCTGATGCGCCGTAAACAGTCAATGACGTTGTTTTATGGTAAGTCTCTTCTTTCGAAGCATTAAACGCTTCGAGGATAGGCACGCTGTCAGAAGGCAGGTTAAGGCCCAATTCAACCTCTGTAGTCGCTGAAAACTCTGCCACCGTTTGCCGAGGTATCGCGAGGGCGCTAAGGGGTTCACTGAAGTCAGCTTTGTTCGTCGAGTCTACAGGTAGAGCCATAAGCGCTTGGCCTGCTGAGTTGACCATCTGGTTTTGCTCGTTGAGCATGAACCCACCGTTTCGAGTGAATATTTTCGTGCCATCCGGCGACTCCAGAGCAAAGAAACCATCGCCGGTAATCGCCAGATCAAGAGAGTTAGCTGAGAACTCGATGTTACCTTGGCTAAACTCCTGAGAAACTGACTTAAGCGAGACACCAGCACCGATGACACTAGAGGCTTTCTGCAAAGGTGAGGTCGCGAAAATGTCACCGAAGTCGGCTTCAGATCGTTTAAACCCCGACGTTCCCGAGTTGGCGATATTGTTAGAGGTTACAGCAAGTTCCGTAGTTGCTGCGTTCAAACCGGTTAAAGATGTATAAAATGACATACTATTTCAGCTCCGTAAAAATGTTATATTTCTATTCGATCAATTTCCGCGAGAGAAAGCTTCAAGCCACCATCAAGCTCGACAAGGATATCTTGCGCTGAAGCATCCCAGGTCACAGCTTTTACTGTCGAAGCTGTTTTGACCGTCGCTGTTTCCATCTGTGTACCATTGACTACTGACGCAGACATCACATAGTTTCCGTACGGAGCCGTATCACCGTTGCTGGTTTGGCCGTCCCACGTAAGAGGCAATGAGCCTTTAGATTGGTTTCCTAGGGTTTGTCTAGCGACGAGATTCCCGGTTTTTTGCTCATAGATACTCACAATGACCGACTCAGCGCCATTGGCGAGTTCAATTTCGCCAGTCGCTGTTACGCCACCTCCGCCAACGACTTGACCGCCTTCTAAGGCAACTTTCTTACCTAACAAGTTAGCACCACCGATAAACTTTTCGTCTCTGATCAGATTCGCGACTTCACCCATTGTTGACTCCATGGACTTCATAGACTCAAGAGATGAGAATTGCGCTAGCTGAGCAACAAAGGCCTCATTTCCCATTGGATCCAATGGGTTCTGATTTTTAAGCTGGGTTGTGAAAAGCTGCAGGAATGCATCACGGCCCAGATCATCCTGTGTTGTATTGGCTACGATTTGCTGATCTTCATATTCTTTTGTAGTCAGCATGCTGCTATTAACACTTGATAACATTTCGATACTTCTCCTTTAAATTAGGCTTTACTAATTTCTAGCGTTCTGAGCATTAGTTGCCTGGCGGTTGTCATCACCTTGACGTTGTTCTCATAACTCCGCGCTGCGGTCATCATCTCCACCATCTCTGTCACTTCAGAAACGCTAGAGGCGTAAACAAAACCATTCTCATCCGCTAAAGAATTCAACGGGTCGTGTATTTGCTTCGCTTCCGCAGCATCGTCAACAATTTCAGTCACTTTCACGCCCCCAATAAAATCCTTTGAGTACCCCTTAAGATTCGAGTTGACGAGAGTTTCAAAAACAGCCCGCTTGGCATGAAACGCGTCTTTTTCGCTACTAGCGACGACACTAGCATTTGCCAGATTGGACGCCGTCGTGTTCAGTCGAACCATCTGGGCATTCATGCCGCTGCCAGCAATATTGAAGATATTGTTAATAGCCACTTTATTACTCTCCTCTTAGTGCTTTTCGAATGCCGCTAATTCGGCCTTCCAAAATCGTCAACGTCGCTTGGTACTCACCAGCCGCCCGACCAAACTTGGCTTGTTGAACACTCATTTCAACAGTGTTTCCATCCAACGAGGGACTTAATGGCACCTCCCATGTTAAACTGCCGTTGCTATTTGCAGCGCCAGCGCTGAGATGCCCGTCGTTCGTCAAAGTCATTTTTCCAAGCCCAATTTCGCGCTTGAGCACATCGTTAAATTCGAAATCTCTCGCTTTGAAATTCGGCGTTTCAGCATTGGCAATATTTTTGGCCAAAACCGTTAAGCGTTCGTTACGCATGCCCAGAGCTTTTTCATGAACACCAAAAACTGAATCGATCATACTCATGAGTTTTTTCACTTCTTAATTAAAGCTACTGTTATTGCTGTCGATCATCTTTGTGTTAGCGCCTCTCACTTGAAGACTGATAAACACGTTGGTTATGACGGACAGCCCCTGACTGCACGAATTAATAAATGCAATTGTGATGCCAACTATTTACATTTGAGTTTTTATCTCCTTTTCATCATTAATATTTCTATGCGGACGCGCGATATCGCTTAATTTCTGGACAGAACGCTAGCTGAACGAGGTAAAGCGGCTAGAATCCGCCTAAACAGGCAGCGCTTTGCCGCTTTTGTGGCGATGTGGCAGCCGCATTGCGGAATCTGTGGACCTGGGCGATACTGACCACATGTGCAAATTTTTCAAATTGACGTTCGCATTCTCGGTTCTACTGGCCGCCGTTGTCGTATTTGCGACACCTGAGGCGCAAGAACGTCGTCAATTACTTGACGACCAGATCGTTCGATATATGTCGCAAGAGCTTGACCTAACGCCATCAGAGATTGCTGTGGTCGCGCTCGACAGACGCCTGATAGTCCCTGATTGCCTTCCCGGCTTTAGAATTGGCCTGCCCTATCCCGACCATCAAACTATCCTAGTGGAGTGCGACGACCCAAAATGGTCAGCCTACGTTCGCGCTAATGTCTCGATGGTGTCTGAGTACTTGGCTTATGCTAAAAGTCTGCCCGCAGGAACGCAGCTTAGCGCCACCGATATCCGTATCGACACAAAAAAAACCCGGCAGGTTGTCGCCAGAGAGCCGGTTGATAGTTTTGTCGGCCGATTACTTGTCAGGCCCGTCCGACAAGGGCAGGCAGTGATGCCCCAGCATGTCGACACGCCGATTACCGTTTACGTATTAAAGGTAGCGATAGCGCAAGGAGATCAAGTCAAGCTTGAAAACCTGAACACTGAGCTTAAGGGCGGTGCTAGTGTGCCAATCGATCAGCGAGTGGACAGACGCATACTGCAGGACGCGGTTGCCGCAAGAAATTTGGGACAAGGCCAGCGATTAGTCGCTAATGATCTGCAAAGACGCTGGTCGCGGTTGGTCGTCACTCAACCCATACCCTATGGGCAGGCACTCAGCGCTGAGAATGTTGAAGTCAGATCACTCTATGGTGATGAAGAGCAACAAGCGCTCACGTCCATCGCTGACATTGCTCAGACTCAGTCCACGCGGGCCTTGCGGGTCGGGCATATTATTCTGTCAACAGATATCAGGCCAGCACCACTGATAAGGAAGCATGATAACGTGAACATGATTGTAAAAAGTGGCGCGCTGACAATCACTGTGGGTCTGATTGCCGAAGAAGATGGCATGTTGCACGAGTTGATTAAGCTAAGAAATCCTGACTCCGGAGAGAAACTACAAGGTACCGTCACGGGACCCGGCCAGGTTAATTTGCAGTATTAGCTCGGGAACTTAAGTTGAGCTCAGGCAGTAAACGCCTTATCGCTCCAGATTTGAAACAAAATTCAGCCATTCGTGAAATCGCAACAAGTTGATATCGTTGAATATTTTTAAGAAAGCCGGCTTATATCGGATTATTTAATGAGATTTTAAAAAATCGGCTAAAGTTTTCTGAATCTAGGCCGATTATGTCATTGGAGAACACCAATAACGCGTAAAGAAGGACTACGGTAATGATCGACAGCATATCCAATTCGCCGCCACCGGCGAACCGTCAACAAAAGACAGCCGCAGCGGATAGTCCGAGTAGTATTGCGGCGCAGACTGAGAACGCTAAGGCTGACGCTCAGGTGAAAGGCAAAATTGCAGAGACGACTGACAACGTTGAATTGAGCGAACTTGCAGCCAAAGCGTTGAGTAACGCTGAATTTGATCAAGACAAAACGACTCGAATCAAAGAAGCCATAGAGCAGGGCAATTACCCACTGGATCATAAACGCCTTGCTGAAAGCTTTTTAGCGCTCGAGCAGTTAATTAGTGATAACGCTTGATACTTGTTTTCAGCCTTAGACCGTAGCTGGGAGTGAACATCGACTCGGTGAACATGATATGCTATTGGCAATCACGTTTTAGTCAGAGCCCATGAGCCTCAACCAACAGGTCGTGCAGTCCCTCAGAAAACTGGAACTCCTTCTCGAAAGGGAATTTGTCGCGCTCAAAACCCAAGACCTTGATGATTTCGATACTATTCAACAACAAAAAGCGCCCATTCTTCGCTTTTTCTCAGAGTCAGCTTTCTTCGCCTCGGGCGCCACTGACGGCCCTGCGGACCAGGCCAAAGCGCCAACCCCAGACATTCCAGAAGACCTCACCCAACAGCCAAACACGAAAGACGGCCACACTGGTCCTTTAACACCCGAATTGACCGAGCTCGCACGACATTGCCAAACCTTGCATCGCCGCAATGAAATACTCATTAATCGAAAATTAGAGGCAGTTCGCGGAGCATTGCAGGCGTTACAGTCTCCTGCCCACAGTCGCGAAGTGGAAGTGTACGACAGGCTTGGAAAGTTAGCTGGTGGTCACTCGGTAAAACGCCCGATAGATCGCTAGCATCACGAATCTCGGTGCTGCTCTGGAGAATCTCCCCGCATCCAGTACACCCACGACAGCACGACGGCCACTGCAACGTAGAGCTCTTCAGGAATCTCGGTGTTTAACTCGACCTCAGTAAGCAGCGCGGCTAGCGCCGGGTTTTCTGTGATCACCGTACCTTGACTGATCGCAGCCTCAATGATCGCCCGCGCCGCCTCCCCCTCCCCTTTCGCAACCACCTTGGGGACTTTGAATTCACCATATTGCAGAGCGACTGCTCGACTCAGACCTTTATCATGGGGCTTCATGTCCGTACATCCATTAGATCGCCAGGCACGTTCTGGTTCTCACGCAAGACTCGGCGCCCCAACACCACGTGCAATGCATCGATGGACAAGTCTTTGGAAGCTAATTCGTAGCGTAAATCAGCTATCATCGATTGAACCAGCTTGAGGGTTTCGGGCTTGACCGCCCAGATTGTTATATCTACATGACCGGAGGACGTTAACACCGACTTCACCGCCAGATGATCGAGTTCCTGAAAATCAGTCTCCAGGTAGACTGACCACAGGCGTCCCTCAGATCCTGGCGAATCTTGCTGAGACTCAATCTCCAACTGGATAAGGTTTGATTCACCAAACGGCAGTAAAAATCGCCAGAATAGATCTTTGCGTCCGTCAGCCGCTAATGCTTCAACCTGATTGCCTTCGAGCACCTCCACCAAACGGCTTATCCCAGTGGCCGCAGCGGGGGAACTCTGTCGAAGCGAGCGCTGCAACGTAATCAAAATTTGCTTGAAGTCGAGGTTTTTTCCATCGCTGACCTGAACCCTCAGCAGCGCCTCGGTGAACAGGCCAGATTTTATCAATCCCAGCTTGATGGTATCGGGGGAGATATTATCAGGACTTATTCGCAAGCGGCTGAGCTGTTGTTGCAAGTCTGGCCGCCCGGCCAGCCCCATCCATTTGCTCACTTCAGCGACGCCAAATGCACCCAGAAAGCTTGAGCCCGCGTCTGAAGCTCGCACCAGCAGCGAGGCTGCTAGCGGATTGCCCGCTGGCGTCGGCGCTGCTGCTTGCTTAGCGGATTGTTGAACTGAGTCAGACGCGACCTGCTGTAGATAACGTCCATAAATACTGACGACATAGCGGAAGTTCAGTACCTGCCCTACTTCTGCTGGCAAGGTGGACGCTACAAGGGTATTGAGCTGACCATTCACCAACCGTAATTGGCCAGGGGCATCGGCCACCGCACGAACGAACTGGCCATTCCTCAACCCCAACTCTCTGGCGGCAAGGTCATTCAGCTGCAGACGTGGCATCGACGACATCTCGATACCAATCGGCTTGGCGCTCAGATTACTTAACTCGGGGCTGTGCAACACCTTCTCCTTAGCGTGGCCCACTGGCTCGGGGCGCTTACCGCGGAAACTTTACCCAACCCGACTTATCGGCAGCACTTCGCCTTGAAGTAGCATCGCCCTTAAAGACCACGTTGTAGACCGCATCTCGATCGGGTAAACGTAACACAGTCCCCGCTAACATCCAATTCGCATTATTACGTCGAAAAGACTGCGGATTACCCTTAACGAAGGCATCCCTCAATATCTTTTTTCGAAGGGATGAGTCCCCATAGAATCGCATAATAATGCCGTCCAGTGTATCTCCAGACCTAATCCGATAGCGCCCCTTGCTTGTTTCTCCTGGCATAACCTGATCAACTCGAGGCAATGCCGAGCTCTCAATGTTGAGCAAACGCAGTAAGGCCGCGTCCACCTTGCTATCAGCATTAGCCTGAGCAACCGACATAAGCAGTATCAAAACGACAGGTATACCGCTCAACATCAGTTTCCTCAATGGATAACCTACGCGCTTCACAGTCTTCTCCTCAAATTGTCCAATAAAATCGCGGATTTGCCTGAACCAAAATCGATTGATTCAGAATGGCTTATCTCAGAATGGCCTGCCTCAGAATGGTAAGGCAGCAACGTAGTCTGATACAGGCCTCTTCTCCCCCGCAACGACCTCAACCACGGAACTGAAGTCATTGACTCGAGTAATCCTTCCCAGTCCAAGATGGTTAATACCATCCCCATTGAGCACCACATTATGAAGATCACGAGAACTGCTCAAGAGAAATTCATCGCCCACCGTCATTCCAGCAAGCGATCCAGATTTCAGGAGCAACGTCGGCGAGGTTCGCGCCGATCTTGTGACCAAAAAAGAATTTGGCAGGCATTTCGCGGCGGTGCGCAACCCGTTGACCTGCCTGCTAGTCGCCGCGTCGATCAAAGCCAAAATTTCCAACGGTAAATCAGCATCCGCCCCTTGGAGCTGATCAGTAAAGCCGATCATTTCGTCACGGTCAAACACCACCTTGCCCGAGGCGATATCCACCAGCCGCAATTGATAACGAACCTTGTTCGATCTTGCTGTCGCGTCGGGGCGGTAACCCAATAGCGGAATATAACGCAAACCGCTCTTCAGGCTTTTACGGACATTATAGTAGCCCTCTGTCAATACACCTGCTTGTGATTCCTCAACACGAATCTCGATTCGCAGTGCCGCAGCTTGATCACCCGTCCCACGAAGCGAACGATCATATTCGCTGGCATAAGCTTGCTCGCTAGTCACCAGCCAGCCCTGGTCCGCTCCAAACTCCTCGATCACTGATTCGCGAATGACTCTTCCGATCTCATGAATGGACTGACTTGAAGATTTCAAATCGGCACCGATCCGGGTGTAGAGCACCGCCTGACGGCGATACCGACTTTGCCGACACGTTTGAACGTCAACCTGGCCTATTATCTCAGCAGCCAGCGCCGGTGACTGACGATCTCCAGCCAAATAATCAGCGACTCGAACCCCCCGCACGGTGCCATTCGACGCCATATACGTGGCTTCATGCAATTCACCTGACTCATCAACAAAAGCGGAGGTCACAATCTCCAGCTCACCATTCAACGCGCGATCTAGCAGCGCATTACGTGCCGCGGCCAACCGCTGCTCCGCCATATCGTTAGCGCCCTGGGCTTGGGGTGGCACAAAGGCCATTGTTTGCGCTATAGCGACCAGCGACCAAGAACTCGACATCAACAGACAGACACTCGCCAGCAGCCTAACTACACAACGGTGAGTCCATAATTTACGCACGGGCGAGTTGCTTCATATGCTTGAGGTATAATAGTCGCAGGTCATTGACCACCGAGCGTCGCAGCGATAGGGTCACTTCATAGGTATCTTCACCCACCGGGCTGACGCTCACCAATTGGGCACCATATATTACGCCCTGAACCTTGGCGCGATAAACATCGTCACTCATGACCAAGTCTGAGATCGTCGTTGAACCATCTACATATTGGCCGTAAACCTGCTCAACCAAACCCCGATAGGCATCCATCTTCGAGGCTCTGATCGCCATCAAACGCTGCTGCGCGGGGTTATCACTCGTCTGAACGCTGATCACCGCATAGCCCGTCGCACTGATTACTAGCTCTTGCTGAGCAATCTTTATCATTGACCCTTCACTACGCATCTCAATGGGGGCGCAGCCGGAAAAGCCAAAACCCGCACTCAGAATCAGGGCCACCATCGTTAAATTGATTTTACCCAAACACATATTATTACTCCCTTAAGCCTCCTGCAGCCCCGTTGAGTTCGCAGGACTTCATATCGAATATCCACTGGGAATAGGATCGACTTTAACACTCTAACCTTTACTGCTGATCGTCCCTTTCCGGTACTTAAATGTTGGCACGATATTCGCTATATATCTAATCGAGGCCTTTCTACACTCAATCGCCCTCTTTTATTTGTACGTATCTTATTGTTTTAAAAGGTTATATTTTTAATGGCTACAGCAAACGTGTCAACAATACGACAGACCCTGTCCGGTTTCGAACTATCTGGGCTAGGCATACCTGTCTTAATTCTCTTAATCATCTCAATGTTGATTTTGCCGTTACCCGCGTTTTTGCTGGACGTGCTGTTCACTTTTAATATCGTCATTGGACTCGTAATCATTATGATTGCGATCAATGTGTCCCGCCCGTTGGAATTTTCTTCATTCCCGTCAATATTACTCTTGGCAACCATGCTTCGTCTCGGCCTAAACGTCGCCTCGACGCGTGTCGTGCTAGTCAACGGCCACGAGGGACCTGACGCCGCCGGCAAGGTCATTCAAGCGTTTGGCGAGTTTGTGATCGCGGGCAATTATCTCGTTGGCTTCATTATCTTCGCAATTTTAATGATCATCAATTTCATCGTGGTAACCAAAGGTGCCGGGCGTGTCTCAGAGGTTATCGCTCGCTTTACCCTCGACGCCATGCCCGGCAAACAGATGTCTATTGATGCCGATCTTAACGCCGGCGTGATAGACCAGGAGACAGCTAAACGCCGTCGTGAAGAAATCTCTCAGGAATCAGACTTCTTCGGTTCAATGGACGGCGCATCTAAATTCGTTCGCGGCGACGCCGTCGCCGGCCTCATGATCCTGATGATCAACATACTCGGCGGCCTGCTCATTGGCATCGGCCAGCATGACCTAAGCTTCGCGGATGCAGGTCGCATATATGTGCTATTGACGATCGGTGATGGTCTTGTAGCGCAGATTCCCTCACTATTACTGTCATTGTCGACGGCGATTATCGTCACCCGGGTCACCACTTCCGAGTCGATGACCGTACAGGCCAAAAGCCAGATCGCACAGCCGGAAGCCTGGATCATCGCCGCAGTCATACTCATGCTCTTGGGCCTGGTTCCAGGCATGCCCCACCTAGTATTCATCACATTGAGCCTACTGTCCGGCGCACTGGGCTATTACTACCTAGGCCAACGAGGAACGAAGAAGCTTGCCGAAGATAGTAGCGCTGTTCAAGAAGAGGAGCAGGAAGACCCCGCAAACAAGGAACTGGATTGGGAAGATGTAGAGCAAGTCGATATTGTTGCACTTGACATCGGCTATGGACTGATTCCACTGGTCAGCGCCGATTCTGGCGGAACTCTATTGGCAAAAATCAAAGGCGTACGAAAGAAGCTATCAACGGAGTTTGGTTTCCTAGTGCAACCGATTCGTATCAGAGACAACCTCGAGCTAGCACCTGACGTCTACAATATTGTCCTCAGCGGCGTCGTTCGCGGCCAAGGCGAAATACGAGTTGGTCAGGAATTGGCCATCAACCCGGGCGTCGTCCATGGCGAACTCACAGGCACGCCCACGAAAGAACCAGCATTTGGTCTGGAAGCCGTCTGGATAGACGCGTCGCAGCGAGACTACGCTCGCACCCTGGGTTATACGGTTGTTGATGCATCGACAGCGATAGCAACCCATATGAACGCCATTTTACGAGAAAATTCTGCCAGCCTTCTCAGCCATGACGAAACCCAACAATTACTCGACAAAGTCGCAGAGCGATCGCCGAAACTGGTGGAAGATCTGGTACCCAACAAACTACCCCTGGCCGCAGTGACAAAAATCCTGCAAAACATTCTTGCCGAAGACGTCAGCGTCAGAGATATGCGCAGTATTATCGACGTGCTGACCGTCGAAAGCGGCAAGACTCAGGACCCCGATGAATTGACTGCTCTGGTACGCCCGAGACTGGGTCGAATGATCATGCAGGGCCTGGTCAATGTGGATGAGAACCTGCCCGTTATGACACTAGAACCGTCGCTAGAGCAGATGCTGACGACGATACTCACGCAAAGTCAACGCAATGGCAGCCTCGTCATTGAACCCAAGCTAGCAGAGGATCTTTTTGCGGCTATCGCCACTAGCTGCCAACAGGTAGAAGAGCAAGGGCTACCTACCGTATTGGTTGTTTCACCCGGACTCAGACCTTGGTTGTCACGCACGGCTCGTCAGCGTGTGCCACGCTTAACTGTACTGTCCTACAATGAAATACCCGACGACCAAGACATCAAAATTATTTCCAACATCAGTATACGAGACGCTAAAGGAGAAACAGCATGAGACTAGAACAGGTTTTTGCGCCCGACACCCGTATGGCGATGGCACAGATTCAAAGTCATTTCGGTGAAGACTCCATGGTGGTCTCTAATCGTCGCTACAATGGCCGCAACGAGCTCATTGCAGCCGTGGACAACAACACAAAAGCGGCTACCGCCGTGGCCTCTGCGCCTGTCGTCTCGCCACCTACCCCGGTGACCTCAGCACCGGCCTCAGCGCTGGCCACCGAACAGCAACGGGCGTTGACCCTGGTGGAACTCATCAAGGCTGAATTTCAGACCTCTCGACTGGAAATGCAGAGTCTGACACGCTTGCCGCACCAAGCTCATGCCACACCGACGCATATTATCGAGTTGCAACACTTGTTCCTGAATACAGGCATGTCTGCTCGGTTGAGCCAACAGATGCATGACCCATTAGCGCCGACAAAAAAACTGCAAGATGGTCTGAATGCTCTAACTCAATGGATGAAAACACAGATCAAGGCCTATGACCTCGTCGCTGACCCGGCCCAAGCCCACCTCATCGCTGGCCAACCAGGATCAGGTAAGAGCACCATGATCGCGCGTATTGCGGCGCAATTGGCAATGGCTGATGAGTCACGAAAGATCGTCTTAATCAGTTTCAATGATGATCGCATCGGGGCCTGGCAGGCAACTCAGATCGCCGGGGCTCGCGCAGGTGCTGACACCTATCGCATAACCTCATTTAAGCAACTCCAAGCCCTTTATGCTGAAATAGGTGAGACTCATCATCTATTGATCGATACCGCTGGCTCAGATATCCAGAGAGAAGTCAGATGTATCACAAAAATAATTCCCGGACTCAAGTCCCACCTAATGCTAGCTGCAGACACGAACGAGACCTCGGCGCTCAACTTGCTGGGCCACCCCGACCTGCATTGGACCTCGTGCATGGTCTCTCGATTAGACGGTATAGACTACCCATGGGCCATTATCAGCATTCTCATCAATGGCAATATACCCGTGTCTTTAGGCTCTTTTAGCACTAACGTGACAAGCCCCCCGAGAGCCCTATCAGGCGACTTTTTGGCGCACCTCATTGACAAAAAAATCCAGCGGCATATCGATAGCATCCTCGCCCCCAGTGAAGGTATCGACGGACTCAGGCCCAGTGATAGTCCCGTGTTGGAAGAATACACACATCAACAATTAAATTTCGGTTGAAAGTCTGTTAAATTACGCTGTATTAGTAATGAAACTGCGAAGAATTCAGGAATAGACAAAGATGCAATTAGGCTCCAGGGTTAGAGTCATCGGTATTGCCAGCGGCAAAGGTGGTGTCGGCAAGACAACAGTCGCTGTGAATTTAGCGACTGCGCTAGCAGAGAGTGGCAAAACCGTCATGCTCCTTGATGGCGACTTGGGTCTAGCCAATGCACAGCTCGCTTTCGGCTGCCAAGTAAAATACAACTTCAGCCATGTTCTCGCCGGTGTTAAAACCCTTGAAGAGATTATCATTACCACCTCAAGTGGTGTCCAACTGGTTCCCGGTGCCAGCGGTTTACAAGAACTGGCGTCACTAACCTCCCTGCAAGCTGGCATTATGCTTCAAGGCTTTGAGTCACTAGCAGCAAAACTCGACTATTTAATCATCGATATCGCCGCCGGTATATCGGACTCGGTCATCACCTTTTTACAAGCTTGCGATTATCGCTTTATTATCTGCAAAGACGACCCATCTTCTTATGCTGATGCTTATGCGACTGTCAAAGTGCTGAACAAAAATGCGGCAAGTGACAATCTTTATCTGTTAACCAACGAGGTCATCGATGAAGCTCATGCGTTCCGTTTACACAGCAGCTTTAATAACGTCACCAATAGATTTCTTGAATTCAGCATTGGCATGATAGGACACATTGTGAAAGACGAGGCCATTCCCATGGCATGGAAGAAAGCGCAACCGGTTGTACAGCTCTACCCGTCATCAGCGGCGGCGAGTAATTTTAGACAGCTTGCCAAAAATGTTGATGCCCTGCTCAAACCAAAAGTTAACTTAACTGAACAAACATAAGCCTATCTAACACGACCCAACTAAGCACCTAGAGTTATAGAAGATGGTAGATGTCAGCAGCTATAGTCAGATTGAAAATGATAAAAATCATAAAATTGATTTGATGAACTATATTGGCCTCGTCAAACGGATCGCTATCTATCTAAAAGGCCGAGTACCAGATTACATCCAACTCGAAGACATGATTCAAATCGGCACTCTGGGTTTGATCGAAGCCAGCAAGGCTTTCAACCCTGGTGTTGGCGTCGAGTTTGAAGTGTTCGCCAAGAATCGAGTACGAGGCGCCATCTTGGATGAAATTCGCAAACTATCAAGCATACCAAGGTCTGCAGTGAGTCATCTCCAACAGCATAATAAAACCGCTATGGAATTAAGCCATCGCCTAGGCCGCTCGCCGACCCAAACCGAGATCGCCGAAGCACTTGGCCTGAGCACAGAAGCTTTCCACAAGGAAAGAGAGCATGCGAATCGATTCCAGACCAGTTCTATTGAGCTAACTAACGAAGACAATACAGACTTAACAGCACAGGACATGAGTTCGGCCAATCCTGAAACACAGGTCTCTAATCGGGAAATCAACGATCGCGTTGCCCTGGCGATCAGCCAACTATCGGAGAGGGAGCAGCTCGTTATTTCGCTCTATCACAAAGAAGAAATGAACTTAAAAGAAATTGGCGTCATACTAGGCGTTAATGAATCCAGAGTGAGTCAAATTCTCTCCGCGACGGTGGCCAAATTAAGGATTACCATCGCAGAGATCACAGCGTAATATTAGCATATTTGAATTTAAGGAAAGAAATATGTTCTCATTCTCTAAAGGCGCTGCCCTTAAAAAAGCCTTCGCTGAATCAAAAAAGTTATATGAAACCGCCGTGAACTCCCCAGGCCAAGCAAAAAATGCTCGGGCCTTGCGTATGAAGGTCATGGTGCGCTGTCGAGCACATATCGACCTGGTATTCATTGAGGGCGCAAAAAAATATGAGGCCTACGAGTCCCAACGTAATCAAGCCATTGCAAATGGCGAAGAACCGCCTACGCTACCCACTCCGGCAGCCTATCAAACAATCAAGAGCCAAGCCGGGGAGATCATCTCTTATATCCCTGATCATTTTGCCATGGAAATTTTTTCAACGGGCGGACTCTATCAGACAGTAAAAATAAGTATTGACGAGGCCATCAACCAAACACAAGCTATCGCTGATCGAATTTGGCTCGAATTGGATCTCAGCGAAGACTTCGAGGTCGTGCGCTTTTTACGAGAACAAACCCAAGAACAGGGCGGTGATACTGCAGAGAGTAATGACGATTCCGACGACATTGACGACATTGACGACATTGACGAAAGCGAGGCGCAATAATGTCTCTGCTGATCACCGCTTTGGGGATCATCTTACTGCTCGTAACAGTAATAACGATTATTTATTTAATCGGTAGAATTGATTTGCTCGAATCGTTTATCAGCACTCGACTTAGTGCCACTGCAACAAACACACAAGAAAAGGGTGGCAGCACCGACACATCGTTTTTGGGACTGGAAGGCAAAGCACTATGGGACGCACTCAGCGGCACAGGCGATAGCTCTGTGAGCGAAGCGGATCTCAATAGTATTCGTGATCGCTACGCAATCCTCCTCAAAAAGCACATTACAACCCTATTCACCGCGGGTGTGAGCGACGGGCAAAAAGGCGCTTCAAAACGTAAAATCGAGAACCCCATGTCGATTGCCACGCTCCGAGGCTCTCTTAATGCGTGGCTCCCTCAACAACATGTGTCGAGCCTATATAGCGTCGGTTATGAATCAGCGAGGGCGAACGACATCGACTTGGCTCGCCTTCTCTCAGGATTGACTGAGACGATCGACGTGCTATATCTGCGCAGCGGCATTACCATGGAGCCCGACCTTCCTCAGTCCCTATTGAATGCCGCCACAACCACGCTACCGCCGTCACCCCCTCAACTTGAACCACCAAACGAGCCAATCAGTTAACGCGGCGCTTGGTACCGAATAGTGCCAGGCTCATCGGGCGGCAATATGCCTGCCGCTGCATCCTTTTGCATTTGGATTTGCGCATTGATTGTCTCGAGATAACGAGCTCGCTCCAACGTTAGCAATGCTTCAACATCCTGGCTCAACTGCGCAGACCGATTTAGCGCTTCTTGAACGCTGGCCATTCGCCGCTCAATCTTAACGACATCAGCGCTCAGAGCAGTCATCGCTGCCTGCTGCTCACTAAGACCCTGGGTTGTTGATTTTGAATCACTCTGCAAGCCGACGAGACTGTCATCGAGATGCGTCGCCGCGCTTTTCGGCAAGTCTATCCCCATCTTCACGACCAGCTGTTCGGTATTATAGAGCTGCTCAGCCAACAACCTGACTTGCGCTGTTTGGGTTTGTTGCTGCTCTGCAACATTGCGCACTTCAAACCGAATACTTTCAAAGGATTCCAAACCGCTATTTAAATTCGCTATTCGTTTACTCGCAGCAAAGATCACTGCATCCAGTTCAGACAACCGCGAGCTGATTTGCACGCTCATGACACCAAAAATAATAATTCCGACAAACAGCAGGCTAAAGGCACCGATATAGATCGACTTAACAATCACGGCTTGCTTTTCAAACGTCTCCACCAGCCGCTTCGACGTCCGCTGCACTAATTCGCCACTGGTCGCGATTCTGGTCAAGGCATCAAGGCCTAGCTTAGATGCCTTGTTCGCAGCCTCAGCAGATTCTAGCGCTGCAGGAATTAGGCGTTGAAGCTCCTCCACCACCTCCTGCCCGGTGATGATAATCTCTTCGAAGCCTTCGTCATCATCTGTACCTCCTGCGGCAACTTGGTCGTCGCCATCGGCAATTTCCGTCACTGAAAAATCGGTATCTTCTAGCTTTTTAGTCGGATCATCATTTTGATCATCCACAGTGTTATCGCTCATGATGGTATCCCTATATGCGCTCAGGCAACGACTCAAATTGATCTCGCATCGCTTGAGTCTCGTCTATGACGCTAACCAAACGTTCGGAAAATCCATGCCCGGCTTTCCTTTTAAATATTATAGCAACCCGCCTAGGCGCCTCGGTTTCGTCAACTGTGCCGGCTCCCGCTGTTTCTACAACCCCTTGTGCCGGGTTAGTTGCCTCGCCGACGGGAATTTTTTTCACGACAAAAGAACTGACGCGAATATCATCAGCATTGAGAACGCCTGGCTGATTCAGAGCCTGCCGTTGAAATTGCGACCGTGGCTCTTGCGTCGATGGACCGACCTGCGCTTTATCACTTAGACCGGTCGTTCTTAGTATCTCGTCTTCATCGCTCAAAATTCGACTCCGGCTCCAGCACTTGACGACGCTCGAGTTCCACGCCTTGGACAATCATAACATCGACAATATTAGCGGTATCTTTAGCATTTGTTGCGTCAGCTAATGTTCTATAGGGCCCTGCCACAACCACAAAAAACACACCCTTGGCCGACCTCAACCGTAAAATATGACTATCAAATTCTGGTGCGAGACGATCACGTTCCCGGATCGCATTCTCCTCAACCTGCATCGCATTAAACTGTATATAGTAACCCGCCGGATCAAGCACAACGGTTGATGGTAACTTACCCGCGACAATCTGCGGCACAACTGGTGCTGTCTGCGCGGCTGGCGACAATCGTTGCTGCTGTCTTTTCGCCGCCACCTCCGCCAACCATTGAGGAACCTCTTGAGGCTCTGGCTCGGGACTTTTCGTTGCACTGCTTCGTGTTTTGATCGTTGGTGGATCGATAGTTGGCGAATCAATAGTTGCCGAATCAATAGTTGCCGAATCAATAGTTGGTC
>JABBAY010000244.1:0-43056 GCA_018607725.1 K189A clade bacterium | reverse complement strand
CGAATCAATAGTTGCCGAATCAATAGTTGCCGAATCAATAGTTGGTCGCTCGATGATCTGCGGCTGACGGGCCGCCATAACCCGGCCTTCGCGCCTATCTAGTTCTGATCCTGCATCTTCTAGTAACTTGCGCCCCAAGCCAAGATCACCATATGGCAAGTCTTCTGACGCAGACCTGACATTGCTATCCTCATCATCGCTTTCTAACAGGCCAACCCCGGAGTCTTCCACGTTACTGGATTCGTCCTGTGTTGGGTCTTCTGGACTATCAAAGCTCCAGCCTTGCAGAATAGCTGGCGGTTCCCAAGTCGTAAGCAACTCCGAAAAACCTTCATGGGTTAGGTCATCATTCAACGCAAGAGACACAGATACTGACACAACCACGGCAACGAAAAGGCCTAACAATAACAATCTCAACTGCTTGAAGCCCTTACGCCCGTCACTACTCAAGTCAAAGGGCGCCGCCGCCGTTTCAGGTTTGCTTGAGGACAAATTTGTGACGTCAGCATTATCTATCGGCTCAACCGCCTCACCAAAACTAACACCCAATCGCCGCAGCGTGTCGAACACCTGGCTTTCCTGGTCGTCGCCATCAGCAGACTCCAGCAACTGCTGTAGCTCTTCGCCATTGGGAAAATTCAGGGCACAGTATCTGAGCTTAGACCCCATAGATTTCATAAAGCCCTGCACCAAGGCATTATCGGGCTCATCGACAAATACAAGCAAACCAAAATTCGCGCCTGGAAAATCACCCAACAAGCGCGCCATCAGGTCCCACTCACGCTGGCCCAGGTCTGCACTTTCACTAAGCATCAGTATTCTACGTTGGGAAGAGCCCGTAGGCGCTTGCCGGGCTTCATCCACGGACAACTCAGCGAGTACATCATTAAATCGTGCCAACAAACCATCGGCGGTCGCCGGTAAAAAAGCATCGATAACCAAGTCGTCGTTGCCTTTAACCTGACGATAAATCAGCTCGAAATAATGACTGATTAGCCCGGCGCCAGGCCCTGCAACGACGACATAGGGCTTAGCACCCAATAAAATATCGGATATTCCTGCAATCGCCTGTTTGTCTTGGCGACGCAGGCACAGCGTATTGCCCTCAAACCAGTCAGACAAAGGCGCAGACGAATCAATAGTTGGATCATGCATATTTAGCGCCCTATTCTTCCACTACTCGGTTTCCACTAGAATCAAATTGCATCGACTTGGGCACGACGGGTTTCGGCATAGTGACGCCAGATTTGTTGCCTGCATAGGTGTTCATACTAAAGACGTAAGCGATAACCATCGCCACCGCGTGATAGAGTTCCTCTGGCACATAGTCATTCACATCCGCAGTATAATACAAGGCTCGGGCCAGCGGTGGAGCCTCAAATATCATGACCCCGCTGGCGATGGCCTGCTCCTTGATTCTGAGCGCCGCAAAATCGATACCCGCCGCAACCACCCGCGGTGCCTGGCTCGTCGCTGCATCATAGGCCAGCGCGACAGCAAAATGTTCCGGATTAGTAATGACAACATCGGCGCCAGCGACGGCTTCCAACATAGAGCCCATCGCAAGTTCTCGTTGGCGACGTCGAATTTGTGCCTTCACCTCCGGCCGGCCTTCAGCATCTTTCGACTCATCTTTTATTTCCTTAATCGACATCATCATACGATTTTTAAAGGAAATCAGCTGATAAGGTACATCTATTGAAGCGATGACAATCAGACTCAAGGTCACCAGCAAGAAACCACCACTGACGATTTCAGCAGCTGATTCAAGTGAAGGCTCTAATGGCATCACACCCAGAAAACTGAGATCCTTCATGTACCATAAAGCCACAAAATACAATGCTGAAGCAATCAGCGTGAACTTAGCGACAGCTTTCAACAGTTCAATCAACGCCTTCATGCCAAAGACTTTTTTAATTCCCTCCAGAGGGCTCAACCGCGATAGCTTCGGTTCGACGGCCTTGAGGGAAAAAATAAATCCACCCATCATCAGCGAAGACGCGATGGCAATGATAACGGTCAAGCCAAAGATAGGCGCCACCACCAGCAAACCATCAACAGCAAACTTACCAAACATCGCGGGTAATATCTGTGGTGAAAACAAGATTCGACGATCGAACACGAAACCACTGGAAAACACCTCCGCCAAGGCTCGGAAAAAGTACCCGCCGAACATGAAAAATGTGGTTGCCACGAGTATCATCGTGATCGCAATGGTTAAATCCTGCGAGCGAGCAACCTGCCCATCATCGCGCGCCTTTTCTAGGCGCCTGTCGGTGGGTTCCTCTGTTTTATCGTCGTCCGAGTTTTCAGCCATTATTGAATCCTAAGGAGCTGACTGACTTGATCAAACGCCCCCATCCACATTAATTCTATACGTCGAAAGATGGCGGGCAAAGCAACCAGAGTTACCAGCAACCCGCCAATAATCATTGCTGGAAAACCAATGGCAAATATATTCAAGGCCGGTGATGCCCGAGTGATAACCCCCAGACAGACATTAAAAAACAGCAAGGCAACAATGATTGGCAAAGCAACCAACAAGGCACCATAGAAAATCATGATTGACCAGCGTAACAGTTGCTCTGAAATTTCGATAATATCAAGATCAGCCCCAATGGGCATGGTCGTAAAACTGATCAGCACCAATTTGATCAGCATCAGATGACCGCCCACCGCCAAAAAAATCAAGGTCGCACAAATCACAAAAAACTGAGATAACACTGGCACGTTGCCGAGATTGGGATCAATCATATTAGCCATACCTAAACCCATCGATGCCGTGATCGACTGGCCGCCAACGACTAGTGCCGCGTTAATAATCTGCAGAATTAAACCCGCAGACGCGCCAATAGCCGCCTGAATAAAGAGCGCCTTGAGCCCTTCCGGAGAGAGCGGATCGATAGCAGGCCAATCCACTGTCGGATAGATAATCCAAGTCAAGGTCAGCGCCAGCACAATTCTAATTCTGATATTAACAGCCTGCAGAGAAAACAAGGGTGCGGCCAGCAACAGTGCAGAAATTCTCGTAAACGGCCACAAAAAGCTGTAGAACCGCTCAACGATCTCTTGTATCAAAATTTCCATTACGCCAGCATCAGCGGAATATACTCAAATATTCTTTCGATAAAACGTGTCATTATCGAGATCTGCCAGCCACCAAAGGCAAGCAAAGCCAGCACTAAGATAAGGAGCTTGGGTATGAAGCTCAACGTCATCTCCTGAATTGAAGTCGCCGCTTGAACAATACCTACGACAACACCCACGAGTAGCGCCATGCCCAACAGCGGACTTGCCACCATCACAGCGACCCATAATGCCTCTTGACCTAATGTTAAAACTTCAGCGACGACCATCGCAGTCCCCTATTGAGCGACGAGAAAACTCGAAACCAGTGATTGCATCAACAAGGCCCAGCCATCTGCAACCACAAACAGCATTAACTTAAATGGCATCGAAATCATCATCGGCGACAACATCATCATGCCCATCGACATAAGTACACTCGCGACGACCAAATCTATGACGACGAATGGTATGTAAATCAGGAAGCCGATGGTAAAAGCGGTTTTCAATTCAGAAGTTAAAAATGACGGGGCGAGTATCGTAAACGGCACCTTATCCAAACCGAGAGACTCGTCATAATTGGCGATTTCCGCAAACATGGCAATATCTTCTTGGCGAGTTTGATTGAGCATGAAAGCTCTGATGGGTATCTGTGCTTCTTCGAGCGCCTGTTCCGCCGAAATCGTCTCATTGAGATAGGGTTGGTAGGCTTTTTCATAAACTGTATCGATCACAGGCGACATAATGAAAAACGTTAAGAACAACGACAAACCGATCAACACCTGATTAGGTGGCGTCTGCGCCGTCCCTAATGCCTGGCGAAGGAGAGACATGACAATGACGATTCGAACGAATGACGTCATCATCAGCAATATTGATGGCAGCAGCGTCAGCACCGTCATCAACACCAGAACTTGTAAACTTAAACTATATTGAGTGCCTTCGTTCCCGGCATCAATGATATTCACCAGCGGTAGACCTGGTGCTGCAAGCGCTGTTGGCACCCAAGCCAACATTACCAAACCTGCCAAAGCACTCCATTTAAGCTGATTACTTATCAAACCCAAAACCCCACACATACTGCTATCGCAGCGGCAATCATATCACTGATCAGCCATAGGATCGTCGCTTATCTGAGGCGAGTCCGTCCATCCAGCAATTCGCGTAATGGAGGTTTGAGTCACGCCTAATAATATTTGCTCGCCACGTATTTCGATCATGGCAAGCTGCTGCTTAGGACCAAAATTATGCAACGGCGTCACCTTGAAGTTTTGCCCGGCATAGGACTTCGTGCTCGCGTTGACTCGTTTCAGCGCATAAAGGGTAACACCCAAGAGCACCAACACCAGCAATACTGGCCCAAGCGCTGATAACCATTCGCTCGAAGGCATCTTCTAGGCCCCTATAGATTTTTGATCCGCTCTGCCGCGGGCACCACCGAGGTCAGACGCACCCCATATCGCTCATTGACGAGCACAATTTCGCCTTGGGCAATCAGGGTATTATTGACTAGCAGGTCGAGCGGTTCACCGGCAAGCCGGTCCAACTCAACCACGCTGCCTTGCGTCAGACGCATCAGGTCTCTGATCTTAATCGATGTTCTACCCACTTCTACGGAGACGGTCACAGGGATATTCTGAAGCACCTCAGGGTCAATCTTCTTGCTAGCCGCATCTGTTGTGGCCTGCAGTTCTTCTTCGTTCGACATGGTCAAATCGCTCATATAATGGTTATTGCTTGCTACTTCTTATTCGGGGCAATCGAGTTCTTGATTCGAACCGCCGTCTGAGGGCCATTGGCACCGACTTCCGCGGCAAATACGGGGGAGCCCGCAATTTTTATGGTCGCAAAATCAGGCTTATTGAAGTAAATCAAATCCCCTTCCTTAAAGTCTCTAATCTTACCGACCGTTGACATAATCTCGGCCAGTTGTACTTCGACAGCCAATTTCGCGTCACCAGCCGCAGAGGTCAGCGAAGATCGCCATGCTTGATCGCCCTCGTCGCTGTCGTCGCCAGTCTGCACACGACTGCGAAGCAAGTCACGAATCGGTTTCAGCGCACTGTAAGGATAGACGATGTCTAAGTGGCCTACGGTTTCATCGTCTAACTCCATCTTAAACCGGCTCATCACCACAAGATCGGCTTCTTCAGCAATCTGTACAAACTGCGGCGTCACTTCGGCGCTGACCCGCTCACAGTCGACACTCAATATCGGCGCCCAGGCATCTTTGAGGGCACCAAATACCAGATCCACCAGAATCTGAATAATACTCGTCTCAGTCGGTGTAAACGCTCTTCCTGGTGGCAATTCACCGACACCTCGCCCAAAACCACCAAAAAAATTGTCAAGACAGGAAAAAATGATTGCCGTATCGATTACAACTAATGAAAAGCCACGTAATGGATTGATCCGAATCGTATTGACCGAAAGCGGCGATTTCAGCGGCGATAGATATTCATGAAAGCGCATGGTTTTAATCTCGGCGACCTGCACTTTAGGCGTTGTGCGCAGCACTTCCACCAAACCCACTCGGAGTTGTCGAATAAAACGTTCGTTGATCATATCAATCGACGAGACATTGACCCCAAGAGACGTATCCTCGCTGGCGAGATCATGTTTCATGACCCGCAGCGATGTATTCAACCCGCTACCCACCTCCAAGCTGCCGTCCTCAAGACCTGCAGACAGCGCCTGCAACTCTTCCGCACTCAGTAAATTATCTTGCTCTACCATAACTAACGCCGCTCCGGCACACTGAGTCTAGCTGCCTATTGTATAATGAACTCTGGGAAAAAAACCTTTTCTATGCCACCAAAGTCTTCATATTCTTCAAGAATAGAGTTCATGGTCAACCGTAGAGTTTCCGCCATCGTTTCTTGAAAATCCGGACTTTTGACATCTGCTTCAGTAACTTTACGCAGATCAACGATCATCGCTGACCGCAGCGCGATCTGGTGTTTTTCAATATTGGCGATCACTTGCTCATCGTAATGGGTCATGACGCCCACCGACACTTGCATCACCTTCTTTGAATTACCGATGTTAGCCACCAACGCTTGCGGGATCTGATAATAATTGGCCACCAGTTTCGTTTGCTTTGGCGTCTCTATTAGCTGCGGACCTGCGTCCACTGCCTCTGCTGCAGCGTCACTCGCGTCGCCCGCGGCCTTGTCTAACTGCGCAAACTCTTCTTCAATATCACGGTCTTTTTTGTCAAAGTAACCGGTCAAAAACAAGGTGCCACCAATTGCACCACCTAGCAGCAATAGTATCCCCACGAAGATCAATACTATTAATAATATCGGTGATTTCTTTTTCTCTTCTACTTCTGCTTCTTCACTCATGGGTGCTCTTCCTGCTTACTTAATTTGTTAAACAAATAAATCCAAGCCATTACTGGCGTCTAATTCCTGCTCTGTGGATTCGGGGTTTTCCTGCCCCGAATCTGAATTCGTCGAACTCACGGTATCACCTTCACCACGCCCCTGTCCTTGCGCGCCATTTTCCTGACGCCCTTGGTGTAATGCTACGTCAATCGACGATCCCTTGATACCTGCCGCATCTAAACTCTCATCGAGGCGATGCAGCTGACTACCGAGAAACTCCTTAACGGCCGCAGAACTCGTAGAGATTTGCGCTTCTAATCGACCGTCGCGCATCTCTAACTTGACATCCAGGCTGCCCAGTTCCTGAGGATGGAGCTGCAGGTCAAATCGCCAAGCGCCACCTCTGATATTAGCCATTAGGCGCTGTGCCACCATCTGTGACAGCTTATCAGGAAGATCCTGCAGCAGCACAGCACCGGCGGGCGGCTGTGCAGTGCTCAGGACTTCGGACGCCCTTTGGGCTGCAGGCTGTAAAATCAAACTTTCAGTGACATGCTCCGCACCGAGCACAAACGCCGCGCCGGACATGACAGGTTGATTTAGCATCGACTTGTGACCAGCGGTGCTTGCACTAGCCAATGACGCGGCAATCGCCACACCTGGTTCCTGAGTTGGCGCCAGGCCCACATCACGTTTCATCACAGCCTCGGCGCTGATATCCTTGACACTTACGGCGAGTTTTGGCGTGTCAGCCACTCCCGGCGTGAGTGTTTCTTGAGTATCCGCGGCACCTTGCTGACTCAAAAAGCGGAATGGCGTCGCCACACTCGTCATTTGTGCGGCAACAATCGGGGCAGGCACCGCACCCGGCTTGTTCGGTGCTAGTGCCGGCAAGGCCACTGATTGCATGTCAGCTGGCAGCTTGATTTGAGCTGACTGCGCTTGCCCGGCCTGACCTGCCTCTATCCCGAGCGAAGCATTTCGCCCAGGTAGCTGACTGGCCAAGGTCACGGCACTAGTCTTGCCTGCGACCAAATGGTTGTCCCCCTTGAATTGAGATTCCTCCGCAACAGCAAGACCGGAGACATTAGTCAGCGTCATCGGACGAGCGATAGCCGTCTCTGCAGTAGCTGCAGTTGCCGCAGTAGCTGCAGTTGCCGCAGTTGCCGCAGTTGCCGCAGTAGCTGCAGTTGCTGCAGTAGCTGCAGTTGCCGCCGCCTTTTCGAGCAGTGCGGCTTGCCCCGGGTATCGGCCGAACAATACCGCCAAGGCATCATCATTCATGCCTTGCTGCGCCGCAAAGTCTTTCAATGATTGCTCTGTGGGTAGCCCTTCGCCCAACATCACCGGCGTACCACCGGGCAATCGTTGCACGATAGCATCTGCGGGCAGCGCCACTGCGACTGAAACCGGCAAGTGATTGCCGCTTTCTTGGCCCTCCGCTTTGCCGCTTTCGTTGCCACTCTGGTTACCGTTCTCGTTGCCGCTCTCTTTCCCATTCAAGGCAGCGACGTTCATACGAAATTGCTGCTCGAACGTTGCGCCTGACTCCGGCAACGAGGCTGAGTCGCCGCCATGCGGGTCCCGCATCGCAACATCTTCAGGCAGCCTATTTGTCGGCAGGCCGATATTTATTAACTGCGTCACTGTCTATCACCTTACTCAGTAGCTTTCGTCATCAATATCTGATGCACGATTCATACCACTATCTGTTCTGCAGATTAAAACGCACTGTAGCATTTAGGTCTTGCTCTTTAGCCTCTCGTTGCGCGGCCGCGATCATGCTCCGATTTTGCTGGCGCTCCAGCAGCTTTTTCGATTTCATATGCACCTGCTCTGCGTTTCGCAAACTCAAACGCGCCAACTGCAAATCAACGTCAATCATCGGTAGGTCACGCTCAACACCTTTTTGAGCCTGTTGTATCTCGGCAATAAACTCCTGGTAATTCTGCGTCACCGCCAATCGAGAGGTTTTTTCCTGAGCACGCGCCATATCCTCAAGATAATCTTGAACAAGCGCATCGAGCCGCACCAGGCTGGCTTCTGCCTCCTGCTTTTTTGCGTTCATCGCAATCAACATTTTTTGTGCTTCCTTGACCTGACGCTCGGTCTTATCAAGCATAACGGTCCAGACATCTCTCATTTCTCAGCGCTCCCTAGCAATTTTTCAAGGCTTTTCCAAGACTCCGGCTCTTTGACACAGGCCTCACTCTCCTGACACAGGAAGTCAGTAATCTCAGGTCGTAATCGAATGGCCTCATCAAGATCAGGGTTAGTACCTTCCTCATAGGCCCCCACTTGAATCAAATCGGCATTTTGCTGATAGAGGGTCCAGAGACGTCTCAACTTGTTGGCTAACTTGATTCTCTCGGGACTCAAAATGCTCGACATCACTCGAGAAATCGAACCTTCTAGGTCAATCGCTGGGTAATGGGCGGAATCGGCCAGCGCTCTCGATAACATCACCTGACCATCCAATGACGCGCGGGCGATATCGACAATCGGGTCTGAACGATCATCATTCTCCGCCAAAATCGTGTAAATCGCGGTTACCGAACCGTTGCCATGCCGACCAACACCAGCACGCTCAATCAGTTTAGGCAAGAGCCCAAATACGGAAGGCGGATAGCCTTTCGCTGTTGGCGGCTCACCGATGGCCAGGCCTATTTCTCGCTGCGCATGAGCTACTCGCGTGAGGCTATCAAACAACAGCAGCACGTTTGCACCTTGCTCACGAAAATGCTCAGCAATCGTATGCGTCAGGTGTGCCGCTTTAAGTCGTAGAACCGGCGATTCATTGGCCGGCGCCGCGATCACCACCGACTTTCGTAAACCCGCCCGCCCTAAGGTTTTAGTCACAAACTCCTGGACTTCACGACCACGCTCACCAATGAGCCCTATCACCACAACATCTGCTACCGTATTGCGCGTCAGCATGCCGAGAAGAACACTCTTACCTACCCCAGAGCCGGCAATCAGGCCGATGCGCTGGCCGCGGCCCAGGGTTAAGCAATTGTTAATCGCTTTTATGCCTGTATCTAACGGCACTTCTATAGGACCTCTTTCCATCGGATTCACCGGAAAGCCGTCAAGGCTACAGGTGTCGGTGTAATCAATCGGTCCTAGCCCGTCAATCGGCTCACCAAGCCCATCAATAACCCGCCCGAGGAGCGCCTCACCAATGCGGCCTTTTCCATGCCGGCTAAGCACGGTCACCTTGGCACCAGGCGCGATGCCATCCGTCGTTCCATAGGGCATCAGATACAGGATATCGTTATTAAAACCAACGACCTCTGCTTCCACATTCTCACCAACTTGGGCCCCTTCGATCTGGCAGGTCGCCCCCACCGGCGCAAGCACGCCAACGGCTTCGATCGTCATACCGGCGATTCTCACCAGTCGCCCACTGGTTCGCGGCACGGTTAGCTTGGCTCGCTGCACTTTCTCATCGACGGTCTTGTCAAATAGGCTACTCACCGTTTACATCCTCGGCATCTGTATTAGACTTAGATGACACGTCTGGCGGGACAATATCGTCGGCTTGTTGCTCACCCAGATGTATCGGATCGCCCATCACCTCAGCATCAACAATTTCTGTCTCAACAATTTCCGCCTCAAGTTCAGCATCAGCATCTTGACCTGTTTTTTGATCAGCATCCGACACACCATCTATTTCTACCGGCGCTGATTTACGGCCTCTTTCTGCCGATCTTCGTATCCTATCGTGACCAAGCCCCAAGACCTGATCAGCGAGCTCTTGCAAACGGTCTTCAATAAAATCCTCGATGGACGTTGCGTCCATAGTCACTCGAACCGAACCTGCGGCGAGGTGATGATCTTTGACGAATTCCACGTGGGCATACCGCTCTTTGAACGCCTGATCTAGCATTTCGATGTCAGCAACATTTAAACTGGCGACGATCGGACCTTCGCCGCTTAACTCAATGGAATCGATGGCAGATTTGACTAATCGTTCTATGGTCGTATTCGATATTGTTAACTCACCACGAACTAATTCCTCAGCAAGGTGCACAGCGAGGCGTGTCAGCGGCTCAAAGAAATCGTTCATGTTTGATTGGGATTTTTGAAACCCGGCAATAATGGCTAGTAGCGCTGCCTCATGTTTCTGGACGCTTTCTGTCACTTTTTTCTCGCCGGCGACACGACCTGACTCGTAAGACTCCGCTAGACTTTTTTCAAGCTCCTGTTCTGCTAACTTCAATTGCGCTTCAAGGTCTTCTCTCGACTTGCGCTCAATCGCCTCGTCATGGTCTTCAGCATTTTCTTCCGGCGTTGACTCGCTATCTGCTTCTGCGCCCGACTCCTCACGCTCTAGCAGCTGGATCACGCGAGGCGCCCACAACGAAAACTCGCTCTCTGAATCCGCTCCCTCCTGAACAGCAGAGCCACCGACTTTGGTCGCCAGATATCGCGCTTTTTGGCCGGCGACCAACAGATCATTGAGCCGCCAAGAGACATCAGCACCACTAGACAAAATCATCACCTCTTCCTGAAAGCACTAACTCACCGGCATCTGACAACTTACGGGCCAGACGCATGATGGTTTTTTGGGCATCATCGACATCAGTTACCCTGATAGGTCCTTTCGCTTCCATCTCGTCCAAGAACATGACCTTGGCTCGCTGCGACATATTATCCATGAACTTGTCTTTGACCTGTTCATCAGCACCCTTGAGCGCTACCATTAACTCGTCGGAGTCAACATTGCGCATCAATACTTGGATACTGCGATTTTCCAGGGCCGACAAGTTGGAGAAGGTGAACATGTTGTCTTGTATTTTCAATGCAAGCTCTGCGTCGATGGCAGTCACGCCCTCAATCAGCTTCCCCTCGAGATCAACCTTGGTGAAGTTCATGATTTTTGCCGCCGCTTTTATACCACCAAAGCTTGAAGACTTAGCACTAGAACTGTTTGAAAACTGCTTGCGCATGACCTGCTCTAACTCATCCATAGCACTGGGCTGAACTGTGTCTAATAGAGCAATACGTTGCATTATTTCAGCGCGGGCCCCCTCAGGCACAAAGTTCAGCACATCTGCCGCGACATCATATTCCAGTACCGAGAGGATAATCGCGACGACTTGCGGGTGTTCCTCCTGCACCATTTCACCAATCGACCTAGCATCCATCCAGCGTAATATCTCCAAGCCTTTGCTGGTAGACCCTGGCATAATCCTACCGAGAACCGTTGCCGCCTTATCTTCGCCCAAGGCTTTCTTGAGGATGTTTTCAACATAATCGATCGTACCCAAACCTAGGCTCGTCTGCTTTTTTATGGTTGACAGAAAGTCATCTAACACAACATTCACCGCCTCTTGCGACAAGTCGACCACCGAGACCATACAGGCGCCCAACGACTGAACTTCACGAGGTGACAGATAGCGAATACAGTCGGCAGCTTGCTGCTCACCCAGCAGCAGCATGATGACGGCCGCGCGCTCAGTCGCCGTTAGCGTTTCCAGCTCGGCCTTGACCGCGTCGGACAAGCCTTCACTTTCTTTTTCCTTACCGTTATTTGTCGGTTTTGCCGCAGCCATTTCTAATTCCTTGCCTTTAAACAGGTTTAATCAATTTTTTGAGCACGTTCGCTACCCGACCGGAGTCCTCAGCAACGAGCATGCGAATCAGCGCTACTTTGTCGTCATAAGTGTTCGCCGTGTCGAGCATATCAGCCGATATCGTCGATTTCTTCGGCTTCAGTCTCGCTTTGATATCCTCAAGCGTATCACCTTCGCCCATCTCGATATCTAGGTCGTCAGCACCAGCCGTACCAGACTCCAACAAGCCACCTGCCCCGACCGACCCACCTGCACCACCGCCACCCAAGAATGAGTTCAACACGGGCTTAATGACGATTAGCAAGACAAATATAAACGCTATAAACGCCGCACCAAGCTTCACTAATCCAATCAATGATGGACTTTCATACCACACACTAGTGTCAGCCATCTCTTCGATAACTTCAAATTTTTGGGTGAGTAAAACGACGCTATCACCACGAGCTTCATCGAATGATACTGCGCTTTTCACCAGTCTTGTCAGGCTTTCGAGCTGGGCCTGATCCACGGCCATTGGCACACCATCCAATTCATCCGACCCACTGGAATCTAGCAAAGCTGCTTCATTTATCACAATCGCAACCGACATTTTGGTCACCGAACCACCGGTTCGTTTAACATAACGGACAGTCTTGTCGATCTCGTAATTACGGGTCGTTTGGCTATTCGTGACCGATTCTACTCCAACGTCAACCGTTGCATCGTTCTGCGTCGCGTCGGCCAACACGTTCGTAGTCGAGCCAGGTATGCCCCCAGCCGCCGCGGGAGCCTGGCCACGCTCAATCGAAATAGACTCTGACCGCGCCTTCGGCCCAGTATCGTTCGTATCGTATTCCTCAAAGGTGGTATTGCGCTCCGTAAAATCTATTTCTACATCGACTTCAGCTCTAACATTTTCCATGCCTACAATGGGCGCAAGCAATGCGTCGATTCGGTTTCTGTATTGCTCTTCAACTGAGAGCTCATAGTCAGACTGAACAGAGGCCGCCTGAACACCCGGGGTATTTGATCTTGTCAGTAAGCTGCCGCGTTGATCCACAACCACAACATCTTCTGAGGAAAGATAGGGGATACTGGAAGCCACCATATGCGTGATCGCCTGAACTTGGTTCGGCGAAACAGAACGTCCCGCATGCGGATTTAGAACCACTGAAGCCTTAGCAGGGACACGATTGCGGACAAAGGCCGATTGCCGTGGCGCCGCTAGGTGGACTCGCGCCGATTTAATCGTTGAAATTTGGCTAATGCTCTTCGCTAACTCATTTTCTATCGCAACCGTATATTTTGCTTGCTCCATGAATTGGCTGGTGGTCAGCGCAGAATCATCACTGAATGCATCCATGGCATTCGAACCCGCGTCTTGAGGCAGACCAGCCGCCGCGAGCAGCATGCGCGCTTGGTGATAATGTTCGACACCCACCATCAACTGACCACTGTTTGCATTTATTTCTACTGGAAAATCGGCACTTTGCAGGGCGCTAAAAGCCGCCTGACGGTCAGAGTCACTCATACCTGGATAAACTTCGCGCAACGAACCGGTTTGAAACCAAGAGAACACAAGCACAAAGATACCGATAACAAACAAAGCAATAATGCCTGGCATAGATCGACGCACGAGCGGCTGTGAAAGCATTTCGCTGACAGACGGCAGGCGATTCAATTCTGCGATTGAACCATCTGTATTGGCCGGCAGGGAAGCATTACCGGCACCGGACATTGCGGCACCTGATAATGTAGAATCTGCGGGTGGAGCGAGTAATGCAGCCATTCTCTATATTCCTGAAATCAATAAGGGTTACGGTAAAAGTTCAACACTAAACAGGCATGTTCATAATGTCTTCGTACGCACGCAGTACTTTATTTCTAATCTGCAAAGTCGCCTCAAAAGATATAGAGGCCTTCTGCGACTTCATCATCAAGTCGGTTAATGACACATCGCCACCAGTCTCATAAGCCGCAGCCGTGTTCTTGGACTCCATTTGCAGATTATTCACTTCATCTACTGCCGAGGCGATTGCCTGCGCAAAGCCAGATTTATTAGTCTCAAGCTCTACTGGCGCACCAAGATTGCCTTGCTTATCATCAATCTGGGACTGCAGGTTGCGAATTTGCGCGAGCAATGATTGTGCGTCAGTGGCGGGGCTAATTTGCATTTTTTATCTCCTTGCGTAGTTAACGAGCGTTATCGAGCATAGGTTTGAGGAACTTCCAAACCTTCATCGCGCAATTTTTTCAGCTTGTGCCGCAATGTTCTCGCGCTGATACCCAATCGATCTGCCGCCTCGATGCGAGACTGCGAGGTCTTAATGGCGCCCAAAATGGCTTGCATTTCCTTGGTTCTAACAAATCCTTGGAGCTGCTCACCAAATGGCATTGAGGTCGGAATTTTTAGGTCTTTATGCCAGTCAAACTGTGATTCCAGGGGCTCTGCGCATGGCATTGAGTCCGCGTTTGAAAGGTCAATCGCGGTCTTATTGGGGCCGAATGTAAGCTCGCAGGAAACAACATCATCCAGCAAAATATGAGCCGCATCGATCGTCCCACCGTCACTCAGCACAACGGCCCTCGCAACCACATTTTCTAATTCTCTGACATTTCCTGGCCAGCTGTAGGCCTGCAGCGTTCGCAGCGCCGCCGGCGTTATCTCCTGACAGGCAACACCAACCGGACTATGACTCACTAATGCTTGCTGCACGAGTGGGGCAATATCCAATGGTCGCTGGGCTAATGGGGGAATGGTTAACTTAAAAGCACTGAGACGAAAATAGAGGTCTTCTCTAAAAACTTTCTCGGCAATCGCGACCGTCAAATTACGATTCGTTGCTGCGATAATTCTGACATCCAGCTCTATCGTCTCCTCACCGCCAATTCGCATCAAGTTACGCTCTTGTAGAACACGCAACAATTTCACCTGCAGGTGATGAGGCATTTCGCCAATTTCGTCGAGAAACAAACTGCCGCCTTGCGCCTGCTCAAACAGCCCGCGCTGACGTCGCGTGGCACCCGTAAAGGCGCCCTTTTCGTGACCAAATAACATGTCTTCAATAAGTTGCTCAGGGATCGCCGCACAATTCAACGAAACGAATGGCTCATTGCAACGGGCAGAAGATTCATGAATAACCCGGGCCAGTACCTCTTTGCCGGTGCCTGTCGCGCCTTGTATCAGTACCGAGACATTGGCTCGGGCGACTCGCTGCGCAAGTTCGAACAGGTTCTGCGACATAGGATCGACATAAATATAGGCGCGCCTAGGTAGCGCGGGCTTCGCCACACCCATTTTGGTTAACGCCGGCGCCCAGGTTGCGGCAGAAAAATCGTCATCGGCAACAACCGCTGCGGCCCCCGCGCCCATGGCAGCGATGCCTAGCTCAAATCGCTGGCGATTGACAATCGCGATGATAGGCGTGCTGCGAAATTGCAACTGCAGTGTTTGGAGCGACTCCAAGGCATCGAGGCTGGCGTTGAGCTCAACAACGATCGCTTGTCCCGGCTTGCCCTGAGTACACAGGTCCGCTGTGCAGGACCAACGCGTAATCGCCAACTGATGGTCGTTACCCAGGCTCGCTAAACTGCTGGTATCCGTCTGCTGACCGACCCAGTCGAGGCTTTGAATAGATTCCGCATGTTGCATAACTCTGCACCTAACTCTTTTAACACAATGGTTTCGATAGAAATAAATGCAATATCGATGCCATGTTTAAATGCATTATTTATCAACAGGTTAGCTTTAAAATGATATAGATAGGGGGGAGATAGTCACAAAAACGACGACGATCTGTCGCGGAACATGACAGCCATCCAGGCAAGGTTCGACGTCGGCACTTGACCAAACCAGGGAATGATTAATTGGTGACGGGGGAGTTATCCTGGGCAATATCGAGCTTACTGATCTTTTGAATCAACGTCGTTCTGTGCATATCCAGTAATTTAGCCGCGGAAGAGACGTTCCATTGTGTCGAATCCAAGGCTTTGCGAATCACGTTCACCTCGATATCTTGGAGCAGATCTTTGAGGGCAAAGCCGTCTTTAGGCAATGGCACATCACTTTGCGTGAAACCCAGCGCTTGCTCGAGTCGATCATCCATTAGCCCTTGGGCATCCATCATAGCGCCTGGTTGAGTTTCAGCCGCAACTGAATGCCCCTGCAAAGAAATACTTTGTATTGCCTCACAAATTCGCGCCGGCAGTAAGCTTTTTGGCACCGCAGTAATATCCATCACCGCAGTGGGCGAAATGGCATGCATTCGGGCGACAAGATTAGATAACTCGCGAAGATTACCTGGCCAATGGTAGCCTCGCAATATCTGCATAGATTCATCAGTAAACGTCGGCACCTCACCTTCAATCAGCAATTTGCGTGAGAAAAAACTGATCAACTCGGGCAAATCTAGCAAACGATTACGCAACGCCGGCACCAGCAGAGGGAAAACGTTCAGACGATAGAACAGATCCTCTCGAAACAGCTTCTGTTCGGTCAAGACTTCTAAGTCCTGGTGGGTTGCACTCACCACTCTGACGTCAATTGGTATCCGCTCGGTGGAACCCACGGGGGCAATGACGCGCTCTTCGAGCACGCGCAATAGTTTGACCTGCAGCGCGCGCGGCATATCGCCGATCTCATCCAGAAACAGGGTGCCGCCGTCAGCGGACAACAACTGGCCACTGTAATCTGAGATGGCACCGGTAAACGCACCTTTGCGATGGCCGAACAATTCACTTTCAAGTAAATCAGCAGGGATAGCCCCGCAGTTAATCGCAATGAAGGGGCCTTTACGGCGAGCAGAGAGGAGATGCAATTGGCGCGCAACGACTTCTTTGCCGGCGCCTGTTTCGCCTCGAATCAATACCGAGGTATCACCGCGGGCGGCCGCATCTACCAATTGCCAAAGTTCCTGCATGGCTTCAGAGGAACCAAGGACAACTTCCTCGGGATCAAGATTATGACTGTTTCGATGATGACGCAAAATCTACCTTCTTCAGGCTGAACCGTGGCAATCACCACACCACGACAAGGCACGAAGGCTAGATACTACGCTAATTTACAACGTTTGCTATTAGATTTTTTCAGGCAAGAGCGGCCGCTATCCTGATGTAACTAGCGTGTAATTTTACACCCTGAAATCAAGAATAAAGCCCAACCATCTTCACGGTAAATCAGCCTTCTTGATCGCTTGCAGATTAACTTATGTAACTTTACGTTCAGTTTGCGCTCACGTCGACTTCGTCGGTTTTATCGCAAGCCTCAAATGTTTTTCAAGTGCCGTCTGCAACTGCCAAGGCTCTGCCCTGAAAAACGCCGTTTTCGACTCAAAACCGCCCAAGCAATCTTAGCTTCCAGTGCGAGTAAAATCCCCTTGAGTACCGAAATGACTCAGGTGTCTTGAGTATCCAACCTGCCCGAAGTTCAGCCTTCGGGCCCACCTTTCACATGCTAATTAGTTACCAGCCATTTTTTGCGTGACCATCACCGATGGCAACATCTCCCAAGCACTACTGATGTCAGCCATCAGGCCTCGAACTTCTCGCAAACTCTCAACATCGTTGTGCATATTAGCTTGCATTAAACGTCTTGAAACATATTCGTATAAGGCGTCCAGGTTACGCGCCAACTCACCACCGCGCTCATGATCCAAGGTGATACGCAGACCTTGAACAATTTTGACTGCGCGAGCGATAGATGCGCATTTCAAGTCTTCTGAGCCTCTTTGAATATGCCCATCGGCTTCGCTCATTGAGTCCAGCAAAGCACTGAAAAGCATCTGCACTAGCTCGACCTGGTTAGCGTAGTCGACCCTGCCGACTTGATCTACCATCTTGTATCCGGCCATCGGGTCTTTGAAATTTACTCTCATTTGCTTTGCGCTCTCATGATTACTAATGACTAATGAACTAATCGACTTCATGCGCAACTTCTTTAGCGTTCAACAGAGAAAATAACCGTTATTCAGCACATTCAGCGAACTGAGTCGCCACGCATTGTAATGCCGCGGCCTCAGCCTTGGGCACATCATCATCCTCTAACTGCAGTGCGGACAAATTATAGATTGCCTGCGCATCTTCAGCCTGACCGTTCACCTCAGCCACTTTAGCCCAGACATAAGCTTTAAAAGGCTCTGGATCTTGGCCTTCACCGGCCTGCAACATAAACGCATACATCAGCTGACCCGGCCCATAACCTTGGCGTGCCGCACGTAAAAACCAGACTTTAGCCTGCTGATAATCCAAGCCCACGCTTTCACCGTTATGTAGCAACAGGCCGATCATGTATTCCGAATCAGCCAGTTTTTGCCCAGCTGCTAACTTAAACCAGGCAAGCGCTTCCCGCGTGTTCTTGGCCACGCCATAACCATGGTAATATAGCAAACCGACATTGTGCTGCGCTTCTTTGAGACCCTGATTTGCCGCCGACTTGTACCAACTCATGGCCCGCCCATAATCCTGCGTGACACCCAGACCCTCTTCCGACATGTGACCCATGTTATTCTGCGCCTGCGGCACGCCTTTATCTGCCAAAGGTTGCCAGGCACGCAGCGCCGTGGCGTAGTGGTCGCGGCCCTTGGCTCGCAGACCCGCTTCGAAGCTATCGACATCTTCGGCGCCGAGTGCACCCAATGCACCGGAGCCAAAACCAGCTAACAATAGAGCAAAAGCTACAACCCAGCCTTTGGTCATGAGATATTCCTCGCTCGCCAAGTATCAATCAATGTTATTGTCACCGCGGATATCCTCACGTTTAACTGCGCTCCTGCGCCCGAATCTTTTGCTGCAAGCCAATCACGGCGGTAAACAAATCACCCTCTGTGACCGAACCGACCAGCTTGCCCGACGCAGCCACCACCGGAATACTCTCGCCGACAAAACCTCGAGTGTTCTCCATAGCATCAGTCAACGAATCAGTATCAAAGAACCTCAGCGGCGCGACTGACATATGACCAAGCACAGGCTCGTCTCCGGCCGTCAGCGCTTGATGAATCATCGCCTTGCCCATTAGCAAACCGCTCGCGTCACATAGATAAGCCTCAGTCAGTTGCGCCTGTTGCATCAAGACAACCACCTGTTCACCGGTCGCTGTCGCATCAAGCACAATGTGATCTTGAGTGACGATGTCATTGACTGTCATTTGCTTCATGGCAATGGCTTCACGCCCTTCTCGAAGATCAACACCACGGTCAAGCAATTGCCGGTCAAAGAATGACAGGCTGAACACGCGATGCGTGACGAGACTACAAATCATCACCGTGATCATGGCTGCCACCGCCAACTCATAGGACTGGGTCAACTCCAGTACGATCAGCGTTGCGGTAATCGGTGCGCCGATGACAGAGGCACTAACCGCTGCCATGGCGGCAACTGCCGCCACTAGCGCAAACCCCGGCACCACCATGGACTCAACGAGCTGGCCAAAAAATGCGCCTGCCGCAACGCCAATAAAAATAGCTGGTGAAAACACGCCACCAAACAAGCCCATACCGATGCAGGCTGACGACATCAAAATTTTAGCGATCAGCAGCACCAGCAATAAACCCAAGGCGTAGTGCCCACCGAGCATTTGGTTCACGCTGTCAACACCCAAACCCAGCACTTGCGGCAACCAAATACCCACAACGCCACACAAGGTCGCTGCCACAAAGGGTAATAGCATAGGACGGTTAACCTTAGCGGCAAATTGCTGGGTTCGGCGTAGGGTTAGCATGAAGATCAACGCGATCAAGGACAATGCCGGCGCCATCAAGATCAAGGCTGGCAAAATCTCAGCCAAGGGTGGCATTGGCGCATCAATCAAAAAACTCGCATTACTGGGAAACCAAGCTTTGTCCAGTGCACTGGCGGAGATCGCAGCAATCGAAATGGGGGCCACCGCGCGAATAGAAAAATGCCGCAGAACAGCCTCGTGCGCAAACACAATACCGGCGAGTGGCGCGTTAAAGCCAGCGGAAATAGCTGCGGCGACGCCACAACCCAAAAATATCTCGTGTGACATGCTTGAGGCAAGCAAACGCTTGAGCCAAATACCGATAGTGCCACCGAAATGTACCAATGGCCCATACTGACCCACTGACGCGCCGCCGCTAGCACAAATAAAAGCAATAAAAGTTGAGCCAATACCACGCTTGACATCCAGTGGCTCTAGGGTCTGCTGGGCAGCATAGATTGTGTCTGCGGGTCCCGCATAAGCCTGAATTGAGAGGATTTTTTTCAGCACGACGACCAACCCGGCCGCCACCCACAGAAACACCACGCTACCATAGGCAATGGTTGTACCGTCGCTCAGGGTCCATACCATGAGCGTATCTTCAGCGCGCCACTGACCAAAGGCACTGACGCCCATCACGAATCCGTCGGCCACAACGCACATCACAGCGCCTATCAAACACCCGACAAACACAATCGTCAACAGCTCGAGGCTAACGTTTTTCGTGTCGACCAACACGCGCTGAGCCCCGCTTTCCAGCGTCGTCATGATGCTTACTTTGACTTGCTGTGCCCAGGCCCAGTTGAACATAGATTACAAACTCTTATCGAACAAAACACCCTTCATCATCTCAATACTATGCGCAATTCTAAGAATGGCTTCACCTGGCACCTGCCGAATCACCTCACCGGTCTCATCATCAGTCACCGAAATGACAAACCGCGACGCCACCTCGTCCACGGAAAACTTAAGCCGAGTTGGCGTGGTTTCAACCGCCTGCTGCAACCGCCGAGCAGCTTCCTCGAGCTGATCCAGCATGCGTTGATTCAGCTCTGCGCCACCTTCGCGCACCGTTTGAGCATCGTTGCTGACATCGTGAACACTGGTCTTGATCACGTCAAGCGCTGCGGCGGGCTCGGCCTTAACTTTATTCGCCCCTTGACCTGCAGGTTCCGACACAGCGACGGACACACGTTGCGGCGCAGCTGCTGCGTTACCGGTATTATTCATGGGAATTGTATTTGACATCTTTCCCTCCTCAATCGCCGTCGCTTTATGATCGCAGATCTCCACGAATCCAGCTACTGCTCAATTACTATTTATCTTTTCGTTGTCACTTTAGCATCACTAAGCGGGCCTTCACCAAAGGCGCTGCACTCGAGCGGCTTACAATTGCCACTCTATCAGCTCATGAATCGACAGCTGTTCTGAGAACTTTAATAGTATAAGGAAAATAAATTGAACTAAGCTCAAGCTAATAAAAAACCGGCTTGCGCCGGTTTATTTTACTCCAAAAGGTGAGGTGCCGTTGGCGAGGTGAGTAAAGCAGCAACTTGTGCTTTATCAACCCCGCCAGATGGCGATACCTAATGCTTATTGCAACAAGGCTAACACACCCTGGGACTGCTGATTGGCCTGGGCCAACATCGCCGTACCCGCCTGCTGGATAATCTGCGTACGTGCCAGTTCAGTGGTCGCTTTCGCATAGTCAGCATCTTCAATCCGGCTGCGTGACGCCTGCGTATTGAGTGATACATTGCTCAGGTTATCAGCCGTGTATTCTAACCGGTTGATTGCCGCACCATGTTCCGCCCGTTGCGTACTGACAGATTTAAGTGCCGCATCCAGTATATCAATGACATCAGCGGTTGTGGACGTCAGTCCTGAGATATCAGCACCAAAGCCCAGCGTGCCTGTCGAGCCAACAGTAGTCGTACTGACACTACCCACAACGGCAGATTCAGCCGCGGCGAAGTCTGCTGCCGCGGTGCCTGCACCCACGACGGTGATACTAGTGCTAGTGAACTGACCGGCTTTTTCGGTAATCACTAAGTCACCACCAACATCTGAAGCCGTGTACTTTTCACCGAAGCTACCAGCCGTTGTCGGCTCGGCATTCAAGGCAGCAACCAGCGTCGTCATATCTGTGGCCGCCAGCAATGCCGCACTGTTCACTGCGATACCACCCACGGTCAAAGAAGATAACTCATCGATTTCAGTGTCGGTCATGGCCTGCGTCACACTACCGGCAACAGCGACAGTCGCAACTTCACTCGTGAAAGCATCCGTCGCAACAACACCTGTTGTGCCCGCTGTTACAGCCGATGTAAACGCTTCGTCTGCAGAGATCACCACACCGCTGGTCGCGATAGCATCCGTCGTCATTGCAGCCGCTTGCTCTGTCACTGTCAGTGTATTATTCACTGAAGTGGCAACATAGGAAGCAGCGAAGGTCGAATCAGCGTTTAACGCTGTGGTCAACGCCGCCATATTCGTCGCGCTCGTGACACCCGCAGTCGCGACGCTAATACCACCAATCGTGATACTTTCCAGCGCCGTGATTTCAGCATCAGTGATATCCCGCGTGACAGTGCCTTCGACACCTGCTATCGCCGAAGCCGAAGCCGAGATACCAGTGGTAATAGTGTTTGACGTACGCGTGATGACGGTGTCAGACCCCTGCGCTTGACCAGCAACTTCAGTCAGCGTCAGGTTGTTGGCGCCAGTAGAGCTGGCGACATATCTCGCCGCAAAATTCGAGTCACCGTTCAAGGTGGATACCAAAGTCGATTCGTTCGTAGCCGCACTCACGTCAACGGCGACGCCACCAACTGTCATCGTTTGCGCCGCTGCAATCTCAGCGTCAGTGGTCACCAACGTGTCGATACCAAGAACCTCGACTGTTCCATTAGCTTGAGTCAAACTTGGCGTATGAGTAGAGTTACCCCCATCAGTATACGTCAGCGTGATATCAGCCGCAGTCTCCGAACCCACAGCTTCTGTAATGACCAGGCCAGAGCCAACCGACGATGCGACATAGGACGCCGCAAAAGTCGCATCCAGATTCAACGCGTCAGTTAAAGAGTCAATATCAGTAAGACCGGATACAGTGACACTGATACCTCCCGCAACAACAGCCGTTAGATCAGCGATCTCCGCGTTAGTAAAACCGGCGTCAGTGACCGATCCCTGGACAGCAGGCACACTGGTCTGGGTGTTAGCTTCAGTGGCAGCGAAGTCCGTAGCTGCCAGCGCGACACTACTAACGGCGATAGCTGCGTTCGTGATATTACCGGCTTTCTCGGTGATCGTAACATTCGATGCACCATCGCCTACTGCAGTATAGACCGCACTGAATCCCGCATCTGCGTTCAATGCAGCAACGAACTCCGCTTCATCCGTCGCATCCGATAACAATTGACTGTTCACCGTCACAGCGCCAACGGTATAGCTCTCTAAAGCGACGATTTCGGGGTCAGTCACTAACTGACTAACGGATCCTGCGGTACCCGCCGTGGCGGCTTCTGTTGATGCGATGGCATCCCCAGTTATTTTGGTGACAGTGATGGGGGTTACCGTCTCTTGTCCCGCATTTTCAGTAATCAGCAGATCAGAACCCGACACTGAAGCGGTGAATTGTTCCGCAAAATTGCCTGTACCCGTTTCAGCATTCAAAGCCGCCGCAAGGCTCGTCACATCAGTGGCGGCCAGCAACGCTGCGCTAGTCACAGCTGTCGTACTACCCACGGTCATAGAGCGTAAATTAGCAATCTCACCACTGGCAAAACTCTGAGTTGCGGTGCTCGCGACACCGGTGTCACCGACGATGGTAAGAGCACTAGAGAAATTACCAGCATTTTCAGTAATAGTCAGCTCGCCGCTCGACTCAGAAGCGGTATAAACCGCACTGAAACCCGCATCGGCATTTAACGCCGAAGAGAGTGTTGCTGCGTCTGTGGCGGCCAGCAGGGCTGCGCTATTAACAGTTACGGCACCTACGGTCAAAGACGTCAGCGCTGCAACTTCAGCGCCAGTCGGCGTGATGACCGAAGTCCCCGGCGAGCCAGCTGTAGCCACTTCTGCAGCAATCAGGTCGGGCTGAGCACCAATCACCGCAGTGATCTCAATAGCTGCATTCGTGTAGTTACCTTCTGTTTCGGTCACTGTCAGAGTACCAGCACCATCGCCAGTCGCTGTATACAGCGCGCTAAAATCAGTATCGGCATTCAACGCGGCAACAAAACCCGCTTCGTCTGTGGCCGCCAACAAGGCAGCACTATTGACGGTTACGCTACCGACTGTGATGGAGGTTAATTCAGTGATCTCTTGGTCGGTGACGGCCTGAGTCACGGTACCCGCCACGCTGGCAAAATCATCACCGGCAGCATTGGCAGCCGTGATCGTCAGGGCCACACCACTGGACACCGTATCGGCGTTCTCAGACACTGTCAGCACATTGCCTGTTGATGCGGCGGTGTACTTGGCACTGAAGTCTGCATCTGCATTCAAAGCAGCTGCAAGTGAAGCGTCGTCTGTAGCAGCTTCTAAAGCGGCGCCTGTGACGGTCGTAGTACCCACTTTAATCGACACCAAAGCAGCAATTTCCGCATCGGTTTGGGTCACACTAACAGAGCCTGGCGTGCCGGCGATAAAAGCGTCGGTCTGTAAGTTGCCGAGATTCACGGTCATGGTCTGGCCGCCGTTCGCGCCGATCTGAAAAGACGTTGCAGCCTGAGAGCCATCAAGAATGTTCTTGCCGTTCCATTGGGTAGAGTCAGCGACATCATCGATACCCGTCAGCAGCGCCTGGAATTCAGCTTCGATATTGGCTTGATCGTCTGCGGTGTTGGTGCCGGAGGCTGTCTGCACGGCTAATTCACGCATGCGCTGCAGCATATTGGTGATTTCGCCTGTCGCGCCTTCAGCGGTTTGAATCATTGAAACCGCATCATTGATGTTGCGCACGGCCTGATCGAGACCGCGGATCTGTGAAGTCATTTTTGAAGCAATAGCCATTCCGGCAGCATCGTCAGCAGCAGAATTGATCCGCTTACCGGTCGACAGTTGCTCCATCGCTGTTGACATAGAACGTTCATTTTTAACCAGGGCGTTCTGTGCCAGAACAGCATTAACGTTAGTATTAATTACACTCATTTTATTGCTCCTTATACCATCTAAGTTGTTTCGTCGTTATGAACTGGTTCCGCTTCTCAGGGCACTTTCGAATTACGAGAAGACAATCGGCAAAACCTCAGAAATCTTTAACTCGCCTTAAGCACCCTATATACCGAAATACCAGTTCCGACATTTTTCCTGCATTACATCTTATTAATCGAACACAAGATCCATTTGATCTACAAAAGATCTATCGCAGTATCGATGCCAATACATAAGCAATATTAGTGCCAGGTTTTCATTTACGGTAATTATTCAGCCTTGTACTGTCAAAGCGGCGAGCACTTCACGCCAAGGCGGCAATCCGTAGCCACCTGACATCGCGCTCGACAGCTATTCGGCAATAACTGGCCACGGGTGTTGGTGATTTACTCGGCAATGACTTGCCGCAGTATTCGCCCCAGCAGCAGACTAACGAAAGGTGCCACTGGAATTTTTGGCCAAAAAAAACCAGCTTGCGCTGGCTTTTTCATTCTTTACATTTTTTACATTTTTTACATCAAATCGACACTGGCGAGGCGAGTAAAGCGGCAACTTGTGCTTTATCAACCCCGCCAGATGGCGATACCTAACGCTTATTGCAACAAGGCTAACACACCCTGGGACTGCTGATTGGCCTGGGCCAACATCGCCGTACCCGCCTGCTGGATAATCTGCGTACGTGCCAGTTCAGTGGTCGCTTTCGCATAGTCAGCATCTTCAATCCGGCTGCGTGACGCCTGCGTATTGAGTGATACATTGCTCAGGTTATCAGCCGTGTATTCTAACCGGTTGATTGCCGCACCATGTTCCGCCCGTTGCGTACTGACAGATTTAAGTGCCGCATCCAGTATATCAATGACATCAGCGGTTGTGGACGTCAGTCCTGAGATATCAGCACCAAAGCCCAGCGTGCCTGTCGAGCCAACAGTAGTCGTACTGACACTACCCACAACGGCAGATTCAGCCGCGGCGAAGTCTGCTGCCGCGGTGCCTGCACCCACGACGGTGATACTAGTGCTAGTGAACTGACCGGCTTTTTCGGTAATCACTAAGTCACCACCAACATCTGAAGCCGTGTACTTTTCACCGAAGCTACCAGCCGTTGTCGGCTCGGCATTCAAGGCAGCAACCAGCGTCGTCATATCTGTGGCCGCCAGCAATGCCGCACTGTTCACTGCGATACCACCCACGGTCAAAGAAGATAACTCATCGATTTCAGTGTCGGTCATGGCCTGCGTCACACTACCGGCAACAGCGACAGTCGCAACTTCACTCGTGAAAGCATCCGTCGCAACAACACCTGTTGTGCCCGCTGTTACAGCCGATGTAAACGCTTCGTCTGCAGAGATCACCACACCGCTGGTCGCGATAGCATCCGTCGTCATTGCAGCCGCTTGCTCTGTCACTGTCAGTGTATTATTCACTGAAGTGGCAACATAGGAAGCAGCGAAGGTCGAATCAGCGTTTAACGCTGTGGTCAACGCCGCCATATTCGTCGCGCTCGTGACACCCGCAGTCGCGACGCTAATACCACCAATCGTGATACTTTCCAGCGCCGTGATTTCAGCATCAGTGATATCCCGCGTGACAGTGCCTTCGACACCTGCTATCGCCGAAGCCGAAGCCGAGATACCAGTGGTAATAGTGTTTGACGTACGCGTGATGACGGTGTCAGACCCCTGCGCTTGACCAGCAACTTCAGTCAGCGTCAGGTTGTTGGCGCCAGTAGAGCTGGCGACATATCTCGCCGCAAAATTCGAGTCACCGTTCAAGGTGGATACCAAAGTCGATTCGTTCGTAGCCGCACTCACGTCAACGGCGACGCCACCAACTGTCATCGTTTGCGCCGCTGCAATCTCAGCGTCAGTGGTCACCAACGTGTCGATACCAAGAACCTCGACTGTTCCATTAGCTTGAGTCAAACTTGGCGTATGAGTAGAGTTACCCCCATCAGTATACGTCAGCGTGATATCAGCCGCAGTCTCCGAACCCACAGCTTCTGTAATGACCAGGCCAGAGCCAACCGACGATGCGACATAGGACGCCGCAAAAGTCGCATCCAGATTCAACGCGTCAGTTAAAGAGTCAATATCAGTAAGACCGGATACAGTGACACTGATACCTCCCGCAACAACAGCCGTTAGATCAGCGATCTCCGCGTTAGTAAAACCGGCGTCAGTGACCGATCCCTGGACAGCAGGCACACTGGTCTGGGTGTTAGCTTCAGTGGCAGCGAAGTCCGTAGCTGCCAGCGCGACACTACTAACGGCGATAGCTGCGTTCGTGATATTACCGGCTTTCTCGGTGATCGTAACATTCGATGCACCATCGCCTACTGCAGTATAGACCGCACTGAATCCCGCATCTGCGTTCAATGCAGCAACGAACTCCGCTTCATCCGTCGCATCCGATAACAATTGACTGTTCACCGTCACAGCGCCAACGGTATAGCTCTCTAAAGCGACGATTTCGGGGTCAGTCACTAACTGACTAACGGATCCTGCGGTACCCGCCGTGGCGGCTTCTGTTGATGCGATGGCATCCCCAGTTATTTTGGTGACAGTGATGGGGGTTACCGTCTCTTGTCCCGCATTTTCAGTAATCAGCAGATCAGAACCCGACACTGAAGCGGTGAATTGTTCCGCAAAATTGCCTGTACCCGTTTCAGCATTCAAAGCCGCCGCAAGGCTCGTCACATCAGTGGCGGCCAGCAACGCTGCGCTAGTCACAGCTGTCGTACTACCCACGGTCATAGAGCGTAAATTAGCAATCTCACCACTGGCAAAACTCTGAGTTGCGGTGCTCGCGACACCGGTGTCACCGACGATGGTAAGAGCACTAGAGAAATTACCAGCATTTTCAGTAATAGTCAGCTCGCCGCTCGACTCAGAAGCGGTATAAACCGCACTGAAACCCGCATCGGCATTTAACGCCGAAGAGAGTGTTGCTGCGTCTGTGGCGGCCAGCAGGGCTGCGCTATTAACAGTTACGGCACCTACGGTCAAAGACGTCAGCGCTGCAACTTCAGCGCCAGTCGGCGTGATGACCGAAGTCCCCGGCGAGCCAGCTGTAGCCACTTCTGCAGCAATCAGGTCGGGCTGAGCACCAATCACCGCAGTGATCTCAATAGCTGCATTCGTGTAGTTACCTTCTGTTTCGGTCACTGTCAGAGTACCAGCACCATCGCCAGTCGCTGTATACAGCGCGCTAAAATCAGTATCGGCATTCAACGCGGCAACAAAACCCGCTTCGTCTGTGGCCGCCAACAAGGCAGCACTATTGACGGTTACGCTACCGACTGTGATGGAGGTTAATTCAGTGATCTCTTGGTCGGTGACGGCCTGAGTCACGGTACCCGCCACGCTGGCAAAATCATCACCGGCAGCATTGGCAGCCGTGATCGTCAGGGCCACACCACTGGACACCGTATCGGCGTTCTCAGACACTGTCAGCACATTGCCTGTTGATGCGGCGGTGTACTTGGCACTGAAGTCTGCATCTGCATTCAAAGCAGCTGCAAGTGAAGCGTCGTCTGTAGCAGCTTCTAAAGCGGCGCCTGTGACGGTCGTAGTACCCACTTTAATCGACACCAAAGCAGCAATTTCCGCATCGGTTTGGGTCACACTAACAGAGCCTGGCGTGCCGGCGATAAAAGCGTCGGTCTGTAAGTTGCCGAGATTCACGGTCATGGTCTGGCCGCCGTTCGCGCCGATCTGAAAAGACGTTGCAGCCTGAGAGCCATCAAGAATGTTCTTGCCGTTCCATTGGGTAGAGTCAGCGACATCATCGATACCCGTCAGCAGCGCCTGGAATTCAGCTTCGATATTGGCTTGATCGTCTGCGGTGTTGGTGCCGGAGGCTGTCTGCACGGCTAATTCACGCATGCGCTGCAGCATATTGGTGATTTCGCCTGTCGCGCCTTCAGCGGTTTGAATCATTGAAACCGCATCATTGATGTTGCGCACGGCCTGATCGAGACCGCGGATCTGTGAAGTCATTTTTGAAGCAATGGCCAAACCGGCAGCATCGTCAGCAGCAGAGTTGATCCGCTTACCGGTCGACAGTTGCTCCATAGTCGCCGACATGGCGCGTTCGTTTTTAACCAGCGAGGTTTGTGCCTGAATGGCGTTAACGTTGGTATTAATTACACTCATTGTCATTCTCCGGGCTACCTAAGGCGGCCATATGGTAATCTTACGGGTGGCCACATGGCCTTATGTACGAGCTAATTGCGGGGGCAACGGGGATCACTATCTGTGCCATGACCTTTGCTACTCGAGCACCAACTCCGCTTTGATGTTGTTGTACACAAATACCAATCGGCCGAAACCACCAATACTGTAGTAATTAGGTTTTATTAATGTCGTTTTAGGCGTCTTGTTAAGTAGCCTTGGGCTTGCGCCATCATCGCCAGAGAAGCTGTCTGTCGTCGAGCTAGCGACTTTAGCGGAGCCGTTTTGCAGCGCTGCCGGCCGTCTGTCGACCCACACTTGCCCGCTTTGTGACAAAAGCTGACCTTAATTGCTGAATGCGCTGAATGAAGACGATTGCTCAATGCGCCTGCCTGCTGGCAGGCGACGCTGCGCCAGCGCCTGGTCTCTCAGCTACAAAGTCGCCTTTTATCGTGGTGTGACGAGGACCGGCAACTTTGACCTGAGACTTCAGTAATGCCGGTTGCTAGTGATGGCAAGAGTCTCCGCGCACTGAGCACTGAACTTGCCAGCCTCACGCGTAGACCTGCGCAAGGATCCCCACGCATTACCCCGGTGAATAAGCACTAACCGCCGAGAATAATCTCGATACGACGATTTTTTGCGCGACCGGCAGCCGAGGTGTTGGGCTCAACGGGCTTGGTATCCGCGTAGCCCACCACATTCAAATTGCCGGTCTGCACCAGGTTGGCATCCAACAAGTAGTCGGCCACCGCCGCTGACCTGGCCGCCGACAGATCCCAATTGGTATTAAAACGGTCGCTGAAGCCGATGGGTATATTATCCGTATGGCCTTCTATGGTGACCAAGCCTTTGGATCCGCTGATTGAAGCCCCGACTTTATCTAGCAAGGGTTTGAAATCTCGAGCCAGTTCAGCATCACCACTGCGAAAGGAACCCTTTTCTGCCAACCGCACGATAATCTTGTCGCCATCGCGCTCGACTTCCGCCAGACCCTGATTGATCTCATTGGCCAAGTTAGCGCGAATCTGTTCGTACTGGTCTTGCACCTGTTGCTGCCGCGCAGCTTGCTCGCCTTGCGCACCAGCCAGCTCACCACTGTTTTGATCTGGCGCTTGCCCATCAAAGACCTGTACTGCCGACTTGACCGTGGCCTGCGCTGCAGCTACCTTGGCATACAAGTCAATGCTTTCCTGGCTGATCTGACCTTCGGGACTACCGGCGGTGTCGCCGCCACTGGTGCCAGCCCGACGCTCGCTGACGACCTCGACAATGACCTTATCGCGGCCTTCGGTCACTTTGACCTTGCCTTCGGCGATTTCTCGCGCCAGGGCCTTGGTAACCGTCTCGACATCGGCATTGGTACTGGAAGCACCTTGGCCCACATCGGTTTTTAGCTCGACGTCATCGGGCTGGGGCTCGTCGGTTTTTTGTTCTTCAATGGTCTTGCTCAGTGACGGCTCAACCCTGGCAGTTCGGTAATTCTGCGCGATGATATTGTCTGCGGTCGGCGGCTCAACGACTGGCACCGAGCGCTGCACACCAAAGGTGGAGTTCATAGTACCGCTGACATTCTTGAATTTCGGCACATTCATATGGGCAAAGGACAAAATAAGCACAAAGAACGCCATCAACAGCGTCGCCATATCGGCAAAGGTGGCGATCCACGCAGGCGCGCCCGACTTGCACTCCTCGCAGTCGGGATCAGGCGCCGGTAGCGGCGGCGGGCGCTTAAGCTTAGGAACAACGTCCTCTGCCTCCGCCTCTTCTGGGAGTTCTGCTTCTGTCACGCTATTTTTCCCACACTCATTTTTACGCTCTTGATTTTCAGGGGCTGGTCAGCCCTCTACGATGATCTCGATGCGTCGATTTTTTGCCCGGCCTGCAGGCGTATCATTACTTTCCAGGGGTCGGGTGTCGGCAAATCCAGCAACGGTCACGCGGCCTTGATCAATACCTGAGCCGGTGATGTAAGAGGCAACCGATGCCGAACGTGCCGCTGACAGATCCCAATTTGACTTAAAGCGGTCACTGAAGGCAATGGGGACATTATCGGTGTGACCCTCGATTCGGATACCCCCGCTGCTATCACTCACGGTGCGTCCGACTCGCGCCAAAAGGCTCATAAACTGCGGCTGTAAATCCGCACTGCCAGAGATAAACGAACCCTGACCTTCGAGGCGAATCATGATGGCATCACCGACTTTCTCGACCGCCACTAAACCTTGGTTGATTTGTTGGTCAAGCTCCAAGCGAATTTTTTCAAGCCGCGTATCCACGCTCACCGCCTGGTCTACCCCCCCGGATTCAGCACCGCGACCCGAGTCACTGCGGGCACCCTGACCGTTCGATGCGGCCGCTTCGGCTGTAGCACCGGCAAAGAGTTGCACTTCAGCGGCTGTGGTTGACTGGATCGTAGCCACCTTGGCCGCAATATCGAGGGTTCGCTGCGATACAGCCCCTGTGCTGACCGTGCTTTGACCTTCCCCACCGGCGCCGCCAGCGGAAGTTTCGGCTTGCAGCTCAACCACCACTTTGTCGTCTTTGACGCGCACGGTCACCTGCCCGCCTTCTATTTCTTCTGCCAACGCTGCCTCAACACTGCGAAAGGCTTTTTCAATCTCAAAATCTTCAGCCTCATCAGAGGTTTTCTTTTGAATCAGTTTTGCGGTTGGATTCTTGGCCATCTGCACCTTGGTTTTGACGACCGTAGGCGCCGCAACTGCCGGCGTAAAGTCTTCGACCAGTAAACTGCGACCCGAAGGGATGGTGATTGTCGGCGTGATTTTTTTGATACCAAAGGCCATTTTCATAGAGCCATTGATTTGGTTGAACTTCGGTACTTCCGTATCAGCAAAGGACAAAATCAGCACGAAAAAGGCCATCAACAAGGTCGCCATATCGGCAAAAGTGGCCATCCAGGCGGGCGCGCCTGATTGACACTCCTCGCACTCTTCGGGCTTTTCCTCCTCAGGCTCCAGCAGTAACTCACCGCTGGGGACTGGCTCCACATCTGTTTCCGACATCTGGACAGCCCCTAGGCAGGCTCACCGAGTTTCGCCCTGATTTTCGGCGAAACGAAGGACCCTAAGTAATCGTTTAGAACCCGCGGGTTACCGCCGCCCTGGATAAACATGACGCCTTCAACAATCAAATTACTCTGCGCGGCCTCAAGTTCGGCCTGATTGCCCAACTTCATCGCCATGGGCAAACAAATGACATTGGCAAGAATAGCCCCGTACATGGTGGTGAGCAGAGCCACGGCCATCGCCGGGCCAATCGACTTAGGATCTGACATGTTACCGAGCATCTGTACCAGTCCAATCAGAGTGCCGATCATGCCCATCGCTGGCGCGACTTCACCCCAGGCTGAAAAAATGCTCTGGCCCATCTTATGGCGCAACTTGGTGGCGTCAATTTCGTTTTCCAAGGATTTTTTGATGATATCGGGATCAGTCCCATCTACCAGCATGCCGATGGCCTTGGCGAGAAATGGGTTGGGTATTTCCTGGCCTTCTAACGCGATCATACCGTCTTTACGGGCGATGGTGGCCAGTTCGACGATTTGCGTAATCAATTCATCGGGCTTATCGAGCTTGTTTTTAAAGGTTTTGCCCATGACGGCCATGGCGCCGAGAAACTCTGCCAGAGAAGACCGCAACATCACCACCATGATGGAGCCTAAGACAACGATGAAAATCGATGGGACGTCTACAAACGCCATCGGCTCGTTGATCGCTGAAAAAATCAGCCCGAACGCGCCCAACAGGCCAATAATCGTCGCAATATCCATCCTTCTATCTCCTTACTTGTCGCAATTCAATTCCCAGACGCGACAATACCTCTGTGAACTTTTATTTGCCAGCGGCATTAGCCTGTAGTGCAAGGCCGGCTTTGGTTACGTGTTCTATCGACACATATACCGATAAGTTCAGTGCTTAATGACAACGTTCCGACCAAATGCAACCAACAACAAAAAAACCATCAAGGGGTACGTGCCGCGTTTTAGGTTGCACCGCTCTCCCACGCGACTTACTATTCTGAGGGTAAGTCATTAGCCACCATCTGGCGCCTGACAATGTGTTTGGTGCAGGAGACGCCCATTATGCTGACCGCAATGATCCAACCTCGCCACCTGCTGGGCCTTGTCCTCGTCAGTCTGGGCCTGGCGGGCTGCGACTTTTATGCAACCACGCCCTCTTGCCTGGACTACTTCGAACCTGGTGACCGCAGCGGCTTTATGACTGATGACAATGGCCTGGCGAAACAAACAGCGACAAATACCTTGTGGTATCGCTGCGCGGCGGGCCAGCGCTTTAGTGGCGCCCGCTGCCAAGGCGACCCGACCAAACTTGATTGGGATGGTGCCATGGCCTATGCCCAGGAATTTGCTGAAAAATCAGGTAAAGCCTGGCGGATCGCGAACAACGAAGAGATGCTGTCTATTCAGCAATCAGCCTGCCAAAGCCCATCGGTCAACCCCAACGTCTTCAAGGGCATTGAGGTCAACAACTACTGGACCTCCAGCGAAACCTGGAGCCACGATTCATTACGCTGCTCGACTTATCTGTTTCAAGGCACGATGTACTGCCGGCAGGCAAGAAACACTGAACTGCCGTTCTTGTTGGTGCTAGATCGAGAAGGTTAGACGCCCACCCGGCGAATGCCTAAATGCCGCCCTCAACACTAGCCCTTAATGTTGATATGTTGACCCAGATGTTTGTTTGCTTTGGTGGTCCGGCGCTGGCTGCCTGAGGGGCTGTTGTCAGTGGCAGGACCTGTCGATTTTGGCTTGAATGATAAGCAATGCCCACCATTCACTGCAAAGACTTCCGTCGCCGGCAGCACCTTCGATTTGAAACCCATATCATGACAGCCGTAAGGACGGTGTTTATCCCAGGTAATAAAGAAGTGCTGGCAGCGCCAACAGTCAGGACCTCGATTAGCCACGGTTTCGATCTTTCCAAAATTCGTGGTAAGCCTTCCAGCCAACCGTGACCAGGAATGCGACACCGAAAAAAACTGATGCCAGGTTAGTCAGGCTGACGCCTTTGAGCAGGCTCATTTCAGGCTGAAACCAAAAAAGTCCAATCAATGGCACTGCAATCAGCAGGTACGAGCGTATGAATTGGCAAATAGCACAGGTGGCTTGTTGTTTCGGCACGGTATTCGACAACCAAAAAATAGATAACTTGAACATCCTAGCGCGCTTCGAAGACGCTTGCAATCTAGGTGCGGGGGATGCCCATGGCATTCAAGGCTTGCTCAGTCTCGGCGACAAGCTGGTCGATGACTGCTTTGACGCTGGTGATATGATTAAACCAACCAATGCCCTGCCCCGCCGGGCTGTGCACCAGCGCTTCAATGCCATGCTCGTCGATAGCGCCCAAAAGATCACCCACCAGGATGTCCTGAAACGGCATTTTCAATGGCCGCGGCGCCTTGTCGTTATCCCATTCCTGGCTCCATGCGGAGCGAATCTGGCGCAGGGTTTTGCCGCTGTCGGCTCTCGAGATCACTGTGTCAGCACCCGTTGCGGCCAATAGCTTTTGCTGCTCAAGGGGTGACAAGTGATCTTGGTGCTCTTTGGTCGTCAGCCAGGCGGTGCCAATCCAGACGCCCACGGCACCCAGCGCCAGAGAGGCGGCGATGTGCCGTCCCGTTGCCACGCCACCAGCGGCCAGCACCGGCAGGTCGCCGGCGGCATCGACTATTTGCGGCACTAAGGAGAAGGTGCCGATGGGGCCGGTATGGGCACCGGCGTCGTAACCCTGGGCGACAATCAAATCAATCCCCGTTCTGACCGCGCGTTCCACATGATGGGGGCTGCCTACCAAAGCACAGGTTTTTTTACCCATTGCTTTCGCCTGATCGATGGCCCTGGGTGGCGCACCGATACCACAAGCAAACAGATCAACATCTGACGCCATAATCGCGGCTAACTGCCGGTCTTCCATTTCGGTGGAGCGCACAAACCGCGAGCGCATGCCCGGGCGAGTCGCCGGCGGCACGGCATATTTGGCATAAATCTGTTGTACAAACTCGCGATGTTCGGCGGGCAGTTCGGCCTCGATGGCCGCCCGGTTATCCACTTGCGGCATACCCGGCGGCAAGACCAGGTCAATACCGAAGGGCTTACTACCCACCGCGCGCCGAATCTTGACCATGGCTTCCTCGATTTCCTCGGGTGTGGATCGCGTACCGCCGAAGACCCCCAGCCCACCGGCATTGGTGATGGCGATCACCGCGTCAACACTGTGGGCAAAACCAAATAGGGGGTATTTGATGCCGTATTCTTCACAAATTCGAGTCGATAAGATGCCTGTGCGCATAGCCGTCGCCTGTGTTATGGATTCATGTCGCTGTTGCGTTGTTGAGTTTGAATATTAGTATGAGTATGCCACGATTAGCTCAATGGCGTGAACACAGGTCCTTGCCAGTAGCCTTTGACTAGGGTCAAGGGTGCCGAACCGCGAAACCGTTAGATTAGTGCTTTTGGCCCTTATCGCGAGGGCGAGGCTCAACCTATGCCAATCTCTAATCAATTGCTGGTGGCCATTCACAACACCGACGACGGCGAGATCACTCTGGCCAAGGCCGCGAGCATCGCCGCCAGCCTCGACGCAGCGCTACATGTGGTGCGCGTGGTGCATGAGACCTTTGCCGACTTAACCCTGCACGAAGTGGAGACCCGCGAGGCACTCAAGAGCGCGGTCTTGCGCGACGCCGAGGACGAGGTCTTGGAGATGATCGCCGCGTGGCAGGCCGACGCGCCCAAGACCGTGAGCATGTCTTGCTCAGTCGTCTGGCAAACACGGGATTGGCCAGTGATTCTCGCCATCGCTGAACAAATCGATGCCGATCTGATTATCAAATCCATGGCGAGCTCAACCCTTGGGTTTATTCGCACACCCAGCGACTGGCACCTGTTGCGCCACAGCACCTGCCCGGTGATGTTAGTCACACCCATCAACTGGACCCAACGGCCGAATATCGTTGCCGCTATAGACGCCAGCCACGACGAGCAACCGGCGCTCTGCGACTCAGTTTTGAACGCGGCACAGCAATTAACGGAAATATTAAGGGGCGAGCTGCATGTCGCTTCGGCGTTCCCCAGTGTCGAGCGGTGGCTGGGGCCCATTAGTGTGGCCATTGATTTCAACAAGGTTCGCGACAATGTGCAAAAACAGACTGACCGACATATTGAGGCCATGACCGCCCGCCTCAAGATCACTGGCGCGCACGCGCATTCCCGCGAAGGCGAACCGGCTGATGTTATCACGGGCTTATGTCACTCGCTGGATGCTCAGGTTCTGGTTGTGGGCACGGCGCAGAACACCGGGCCGAAAATGATATTGCTGAGCAATACGGCTGAGCAGATACTCCAGCAGGCACGCTGTGATGTTCTGGTGGTGGTCGCCGCCCCAGCCGAGCCCGAGCCCGAGTTTCAGGCTTGAGCCGCAGCAAACCGGTGCTAAATCACCCCGGTCTCGCGTAACGCGTTAATTTGGGCACTGTCATAGCCTAATGATTCGAGAATCTGCACCGAATGCTCACCAATATCCGGGGCCCGTTTGGGACCCACCTGCTTGATCTGGTCGATCTTAACCGGATGATTGATCACCCAGGGCAGGCCCATGGCGTCATCTTCGGGCGCAACCACCATGCCATTGAGTTTCAGCATCTCATCGTTCAGGGTTTCCTCTATTACACCCACCCGGTTGGCGTTGATACCCGCAGCCGCAAACCGCGCCAACCAATACTCAGAGTCGTGCAGGCTCAAAACATCTTGCACCAGTCGCGCCAGCTCTTCGCCATGCTCAAACCGGCCTTCCGGCGTCGTAAAGCGCTCCTCGCGAATGATGTCAGCCAAACCAATGGTCTCGAATAAACGCACCACATCTTCCGGCGCGCGCACCATGGTGAACTGTAACCAGCGATCGTCCAAGGTGCGATACAAGGTGGTGGCAAACAGGTGAGTCGCCTTCAGCGCGCGATAGCTGTCGAACGAACCGCCGGCGAAGCCGCCTTGAGCAATGCAGGCCATAGACCATAGACCGTTGGCTAACAGCGACGTGTGGACCATGCCGCCCTCACCGGAGCGTTCCCGCTTCAACAAGGCCGTGACAATACCGGCATACAGAGACACTGCCGACGGGTGATCACCCATACCCGGCAGTGCTTGGGTGGGCGCCGCACCGGGAGCACGCACCAGGTCCATCAGACCAGTTCGAGCCCAGTAGGCCACCAGGTCAAAACCCTCCATGTCCTTGTCGGGGCCGGTCTCACCATAGGCCGTCAGCGAGGCATAGATCATTGACGGATTCAGCGGCTTGAGGTCCTCGTAATTCAGTTGTAAGGCACGCCGCATGGGAAGCGGATGATTGGTAATGTAGATATCGCACTCGGCAATTAACTGATGCAGGATGGTCATGCCCGCCTCAGTCTTTAAGTTGAGTGCCAGGCTACGCTTGTTTCTGCCGTCCATCTGCCACATATAGTTACTGTCAGCCACGGGGGTGTTCGCCGCCGCCGACAACTGCCGATACTGATCACCCACACCGGGCATCTCGATTTTGATGACATCGGCGCCAAAGTCAGCGAGCATCGTTGCTGCCACGGGACCGGCAATCCAGCTACCGACATCCAGGACCTTGAGTCCGGCAAATAAAAACCCTTCACTCATACTGTGGTTCCTTAAGTTCTGGTTTTTGCTTTAAACACTCGTTCTAGCAAGCGTTTCGCAAATCGTTGTTTGAATCTGCAGCCTGGCCCACCCGCAAAAAATCGACTTCATCCTTGCCTGCCACCGCCGCGACAGTTATATCGCCGTTGGCGTGATAGCCGCCACCGACTGGCCACGGGTATGAAAAAGAATCACCACCATGGCGAGTAACAACGGCATGCAAACGTACAGCAGCGCGTGCCAACCATAGGACAATAGAATGTAGCCTGAACCCAGCGCGGCCATGGCCTGCAGCGAAAAGATCAGAAAGTCATTGAGCGCCTGCACCTTAAACCGCTCTGCTGGCTGATAGGTGCTGGTTAGCAGGGTCGTGCCGCCCAAGAACAGAAAGTTCCAGCCAATGCCCAGTAGCACTAACGATATCCAATAGTGCAGCAAATGGCGATCAACATAAGCGACACACAAACAGGCGACCATCAGCACCAGCCCCAACAAGATCACGCGCGTCGGCCCGACGCGATCGATCAGCAGGCCACTGAACAGTGAGGGCAGGAACATCGCCATGACATGGCTTTGGATCACCCAGGTGGTGTCGCTGAGATTAAAATGGTCGATCTGGTGCATGCTCACCGGCGTGGCAGTCATAATCAGACTCATGATCGCGTAGGCCACCGCACCCGCGCTGGCGGCCAGCAGAAAGGTTGGTTGCGCCATGATTCTAGGCAGCGGGCGTTGTGGCGCATCGATAGCTTTAATTTCCAGCGGCATATTTTCGTAAAACGCCAGGACCAACACGCTGATGCTCGTGAGCAGGCTCAAACCCATAAAGGAGCCGCTGAACTCACCCCAATCGGACCAATTGTGCAACCGCTCGGCGACCCAGGGCCCCAGCCACGCCGCCGCTACACCGGCCAACATGAGAATAGACAAGGAGCGACCTAATTTATCTGCAGGCACGGTCTCAGCGACGGCAAACCGGTATTGCTGAATAAATGCGTTGTTGCTGCCAATTAGAAAGGTGGCGGCGCAGAACAACCAGAAGGCTTCGATCGAGATGGCATACGCCGCCAGTAACCCAGCCCCGGTGGCCGACACCGCCGATGCCAGAAAGCAGCGCTTGCGGCCGAACCGACTCATCAGCAGGGCCGCCGGAATAGCAGAGATGGCGACACCGACGATCATAAACGCGATGGGCAGTGTGGCGAGGCCGGGGTCGGTGGCCAAATGTGCGCCAACAATGCCCCCGAGCAGCACGACAATCGGTGCCCCACATTGGGCAAAGACCTGCGCCAGCGTCATGACACTCAGGGTTTTATACATAGACAGGCTCTGCGGTTCACTGGCTGACTCACGGGATGTTTAAAAAACACCCTCTTGATATCACATCCGTGGCGGCAGGGGAATCAGCACTGAGGTTCGCGACTTGTAAGCCTGGTATTCAGGATCACTGCCCCAGCGCTTATTGGCACTGGCTTCAAGCATGCGCACACCGCTGACATAGTTGAGCAGAACGAAGACAAATATCGGCGATATTAGCGTCGCCAGCTGCCAGCCTGACAGGGCTGGCAAGGCCACTAGGGCAACACCCACCCATAGGATAATCTCGCCGAAATAGTTGGGGTGGCGCGACCACGCCCACAAGCCGGTGGTAATAAAGCGCCCGCCCGCCTCGGGGTTGCGGCGAAACTGGCGTTTCTGAGCATCGGCGACCACTTCAATCACAAAGCCCAATAACCAAAGACTGGTGCCCACCAGGGCAAAGATACCCAGTGGTGCCTGGGCGATGGAGGTCATCGCCGCCAAACCGGCCGACAACGTCACAAAAACCCACAAGCCCTGCAGCGTCCAAGTCATCAGGAACTGCATGGGCAACGTCTTCATGCGCGTAAACCGCCGATCAAAGCCATCGGCGCGGACCCGCGAAAATAAAAATGTCGATAGTCGAATCGCCCAAATGCCCACCATCAGGGCGATCAAACCGCCGCGCCAGTCCAGATAAGGGTTTGCGATGACAACCAGGGCAATCAATGACAGGTAAGTGATGCCACCGGTCAAGTCGTAAAAATGTTCCGTTTGGTACAGATAAGATGGGATAAACACCACCCATTGAACCGCAAAGGCGATCACGGCGCAGAGCGCAAACACCGGCACGCCGGCCAGCGTGACGCTATTGTGACTACCGGCGAAGGCGATAAAACCACCGACGAGTAGCGCCACCAAAATCCCGACGACAGATTGAATTGTGACTGGCTTCATTCTTTGACCTCTTTTTATTGTTAACGACTATTCACGTTTTTAACGGTTATTAACGGTTATTGAAATACTAACTTGAGCTTGCCAGTTATCTTTACCACCAATCAACAGCCAGTTTGTTCTTATCTACCTAGAATACAGATTATCTTTTACGATGCCAGCGCTCCTGTTGGTTCACCACCAATCCTGTCATATGTCATGCTTCGACCGGGCTTTTCTCGTACAATCATCGGACCCTTAAAGAATAAGCTATTCATGTTGCAGCTCTTGCAGTCAAACAGCATGGCCACCCTGGTCGATGTGTTTTGTGCCCGCACCCGCGACCAGGTTGCGGACCCCTTCGAGCCCGCCGTGGTGTTAGTCCAGAGCTACGGTATCGGCCAATGGTTGAAGTTTCAGACCGCTGAGCGGGCCGGTATTGCGGCCAATATTGACTGCCGGTTACCGGCAGATTTTATTTGGCAACTGTATCAATGGCTGTTACCTAGCGAAGGGCTTGAGGCCCGCAGCTATTTTCAGCGAGAACAGCTCACCTGGCATGTGATGCAACTTCTCGAGGCCCAGGATGATGAGGTCTTTGCTCCCATCAAGCATTACCTGAATGGCGATGGTGACCCGCAGCTTCGACGCTTCCAACTCGCCGCCCAGATCGCTGACTTGTTTGATCAGTACTTGGTGTATCGGCCAGATTGGATTCAGCAGTGGGAGTCAAACCAGCCAGACACTCTACTAGACTCTCTACCAGACCCTCTGTGGCAAGCCCCACTGTGGCGACTGTTACGGGCGGGTACCACCGAGGCCCACCGCGCAGACTTACATCAACTGTTGATGGCGGTCTGCGCGAACCTGACAAAGCGACCACAGCAACTGCCACAGCGCATCTCTATCTTTGGCTTATCGGCTTTGCCGCCCATGCATCTGGCGACATTCCAAGCCCTTGGCCAGTGGCTGGAAGTTGACATTTATTTTCTCAACCCCTGCGCCCATTACTGGGGCGATATTGTCTCTGAAAAAGATCTGGCACGCCGTTCTGTTCGGCAATTGAGCCAAACCAGCCCAGCCACCGCCGATGAAGAATTTCTGGAAGTGGGCAACCCACTGCTGTCTTCCATGGGCAAACAGGGGCGCGAGTTCTTCGAGTTGCTGATTGAGGCCGAGGCACTGCAAAGCGCTGAAGCATTCGCGCCACGGGCAGAACACAGCGCCCTGGCCGCCATACAGAATGACGTGTTGAACCTTGAATACGGTGGTGCTTTTGGCAGCGCGGCCGAGGGTGCGGAGAATAGTGCACCTGGCCAGCTGCCCATCGATGCCGCTGACCGGTCTATTCAGATTCATAACTGCCATAGCAAGTTGCGCGAAATCGAAATTCTGTTTGATCAACTGCTGGGGATTTTTGCGGCGCGGCCAGACATCAAGCCCAGCGATGTTATTGTCATGACCCCTGACATTGCCGAATACTCAGCCTATATTCAATCTGTCTTCAAAGACCAGCTTTACTACGCCCTCGCTGACCGAGGCCTGTCGCAAGAGTCAACCATTCTACTGGCCTTTGAGACACTGTTAGCCCTGCCTGAATCGCGCCTCACCAGCACCGACATCATGGATTTGTTAGAAGTGCCAGCCATCGCGCTCAAGCTCGATTTGGCAGAGGCTGATCTGGTTTGCATCGGTGGTTGGATCAGAGATACCAATATTCGCTGGGAGTTCAGCGGCGCGGATAAGACCAATCGCTGGCAGCTACCCGCCACCGAGAGCAATACCTGGACCTTTGGCCTTGAGCGGCTATTGCTGGGCTACGCCATGGAGGCAGAACAGGGCCTGCACCAGAATCGCTTACCTTTTGATATCGCCGCCGGCGACGGCGAGCTACTCGGCAAGCTCTGCGACTTCATTAATCTGTTACAGACTTATCGAATGCGTCTGGCAGAACCCCAGAACACGGCAGACTGGGTGAATAGCGTGAATCAAATGATTCTCGATTTTTTCACCCCGCAAGGCGACGAAGAGCTGGATATTGACGCGGTGCGTGAAGCCTTATTACTACTTCGCGACCAAACCACTGCTGCAGCCTTCGAGCAACCCATGAGCGCGCGCCTGCTACGCCACTGGCTTGGCGCGCAGCTCGCGCAACCGCGCCCGGCCCGCGGCTTTTTGTCTGGCGGCATAACCTTTGCGACGCTGGTACCCATGCGCAGCATTCCCTTTAAGGTGGTTTGCCTGTTGGGCATGAACGACAGCGCCTACCCGCGCAAGGACAACGCCGCGAGCTTTAACCTCATGGCGCACGACGCTTATCGCAAAGGTGATCGATCGCGACGGGTTGACGATCGCTATCTGTTTCTGGAGGCCCTGTTAGCCGCGCAAGACTATCTGTACATCAGTTATGAAGGCCGCAGCGTCAAGACCAATAAAGATAAGCCACCATCGGTACTGGTGAGTGAACTGACCCATTATCTGAGCGCAGTGTTTCACCAAGATTTCGTCACCCAACATCCTTTACAGCCGTTCAGCCCAGCTTACTTTGACCCAAAGTTGCCCGAACTACAGAGCTTTCAAAACCGGTGGTACGACGCGCTGCGAGATAATGCCGGCGCAGCACCGGACGCTATCGCCACAGCAGACGCAGCGGCGCCTGCCTACCCCAGTTTCATTGATACCGTGCTGGCCGATGATCAGGCATTAATGCCTGCGAATTTACACCAGCTGCAACAGTTTTTTCGCAACCCCGCCCGGTTTTACCTGAATCAACGTCTGGGCATTTATTTTCCAGCCGAAGATGAGGCCTTGGCTGAGACCGAACCCTTCAGCCTCGATCCACTGACCCGATACCATATTACCGATACGGCGCTGCAGACCCTCATCGACGGCGAGTCTGTGGAGCATTGGCGCCAACAAATCAGCGCTAGTGGCGCCCTGATGCCAGGCGCCATGGGCGAGCAAGTATTGAACCAGCAATTGAGTCGAGCTCAGCGGGTGCATGAAGCATTGGATCTCGCACCCATGCATAGCCTGCAAGCCCACTTAACGCTGCAGATTGCCCTTGAGTCGAACACGGCGATTGCGCCGGGCAACCACACGGAACTAACACTGACCATCAACGGCACCATCGAGCATCTCC
>JABBAY010000160.1 GCA_018607725.1 K189A clade bacterium | reverse complement strand
ATCTGTGGGAAGACACGGTGTTTATCCTCTGTACCGACCACGGCCATTATCTCGGTGAGCGAGATATCTTTGGTAAACCCGGAGTGATGCAGTATGAAACCCTCGGCCATACTCCGCTGATGATCTATCATCCGGATTACGCGCCGGGGACCATTGACGCCTTGACGACCAATGTGGATATTCACGCGACTCTGGCGGATCTGTTTGAGGTTGAGGTGGAACATGTGACCCATGGCAAGTCGTTATTGCCCTTGATCAGTGGCGCTGCTGCGAGCATTCGAGACTGGGCTATCGGCGGTGTCTATGGTAATTGGGTGCAGATCCATGATGGCAAGAACAAATATGCGCGGGCGCCAGCCACCAGTAACTTCCCCTTATCGATGTGGTCGAATCGCTGGTCAACCATGCCGATACCGCCCATGCCTAATTTACGCTTACCAAATCCGGACCATCGAGCTTGGCTGGATACTATGCCGGGCACCGACATACCGGTTATTCGCCAGCCGTTTCAGGAGGGCGATCTATTACCTTTTTGGTCTATGCAGGCCAGGATTGGTGAGCATCAATTGTATGTGATTCCAGATGACCCGCAGGAAATGGACAATCAGGTCGGCAAACCCCTGGAGAAGGACATGATCGAATTGTTGCGGGTTGCGCTGAAAGAGGTAAATGCCCCCCACGAGCAATTTGTGCGCTTGGGCATTGATTGACCCGTCGTTAAATCGCCAGCCGATTGGACTCTTTAACCTCTTCCATCACGACGTAGGTACGTGATCCGCTAACCCCAGGTAGCGTCAGGATGGTCTCGCCGAGCAAACGTCGATAAGCGACCATGTCAGCGACTCGCGCCTTGATTAAATAGTCAAAGTTACCTGAGACCAAGTGACATTCCAGCACCTGGGGTAATTTGATAACCGCCTGACGAAACTCGTCAAACACGTCTGGTGATGTTCTTGCCAGGTTAATCTCGACGAACACCAACAACTCTAAGCCCAGCAGGTGAGGGTTCAGGCGCGCGGTATAACCGGCTATCAGACCTCGACGTTCCAACGACTTGACGCGCTCGGCGCAGGGGGTTGGACTGAGGTTGATGAGCCGAGACAGGGCCGTATTCGAGAGGCGTCCGTCAGCTTGCAGTTCGCGAAGGATTCGACGGTCAATCTTGTCCAGCGGTTTATCCTGTTCTATGGGCTTAATTGTCATTATTATCCTTTTCAAGCTCCTAATAGGCATTTAAAGCTCTGATTTATAGTCGATAATAAGTGAGATCGCCTGTCTTGTCATGCATATACTGGGCGGCATCAATATCCTCTTGCGAGAACTACTCATGAAGATTGGCGTGCCTACAGAAATCAAAAATAACGAGTTTCGAGTGGGTCTCGTTCCCGCGGGTGTCCGTGAAGTCGTGCGTCATGGCCACATCGTGATGGTGGAAACAAATGCGGGTGCGGGCATTGGCCACCTCGATGCCGACTATGCGGCTGCGGGTGCGGAAATCGTCGCCACGGCAGAAGAAATTTTTGCGCGCGCCGAGATGATTATCAAGGTTAAGGAACCGCAAGCCAGTGAACGCAAAATGCTGCGCCCTGAGCAGACCTTGTTCACTTATCTCCATCTGGCGCCAGACCTGGCGCAGACCAGTGATTTGGTCAACAGCGGCGCCATTTGCATTGCCTATGAAACGGTGACTGATGCGTTTGGTCGCTTACCGCTGCTGGCACCCATGTCGGAAGTTGCCGGACGTATGTCGATTCAGGCAGGTGCCATGTGCATGGAAAAATCCCATGGCGGCCGTGGCATTCTGCTGGGCGGTGTTCCCGGGGTTGAGCAGGGTCAGGTGCTGATCCTTGGTGGTGGGGTTGTGGGTCAGAATGCTGCCCAGATCGCAGTGGGTATGGGTGCCAGGGTGACTATTGTTGATCGTTCCTTAGACGTCCTGCGGCGACTCGACAATCTGTTTGGTAACCGTATTCAAACACTTTACTCGACTCATGATGCGGTTCAGGAAATGAGCATGAAGGCCGACTTGATCATCGGTGCTGTGCTCATTCCGGGCGCAGCAGCGCCGAAGTTAATCACGGCAGAGATGGTTCGCATGATGCGTGCCGGCACGGTACTGGTCGACGTTGCCATCGATCAGGGAGGGTGCTTTGAAACATCAAAGGCCACGACTCATGCAGATCCTACTTATATTGTTGATGATGTCGTGCATTACTGCGTCGCTAACATGCCCGGTGCAGTCGCCAGAACCTCCGCTGCAGCATTAAACAATGCGACCTTGCCCTATGTCCTGGAGCTGGCTGACAAGGGCGTTAAGTCGGCTTTGTTGTCGAATGTACATCTGCTCAATGGCTTGAACGTCTGTGCCGGCAAAGTGACTAACGAATTTGTCGGGGCCGCACACTCGCTGGCTTATGTGAAGCCGGTAGATGCGTTAGCCGCCTGAATGGCGGTTGGTTAGTCTGCAGGCACCGGGGGCTGGTGTCTCAGTTCCCGTACCTCGCGGACAAATAACACGGCAATCGTCGGTACAATGATCGTTGCGGCCGACAGCAGCAGCGTCGTTCGTGGGCCTAGGGTCTCGTACAACACGCCCGCAAGAATAATTCCCATGGGCGCCAGAATGATCGAGCCCAAGTGATCGTAGGCGCTGACCCGAGAGAGTAAATGACCGGGTATGCGTTGCTGCAGGGTGGTATGCCACAGGACACCGAACAGTTGACCGCCGATACCCGTGATGCTGGCAGCAAAACAAATCAGGCTGACAGG
>JABBAY010000210.1 GCA_018607725.1 K189A clade bacterium | reverse complement strand
TTCAACCGCCAGTCGAAAACGGATGTCTAACCGGGATTGCGATTGAGCTATGAACTGGCATTTAAAGGAACCAGCATTAAAGATAGTTGAGCATCAGCAGACGCCATCGCACCTAAAAGACCGGAGTTGGCGGCTCCGATTTTCCCTGGCGAAGGTCATGCAGGGCCAGTTCCGCCTCGTTAATAATAAGGTTAAGTCTCGCGAGTCTACTCATAGAAGCACAGGTTCGCTGGTTTAAATCCTCAGGATGACCGGCGGCGCGCGTCAGTATCTCTTTTTGTATTCTCCAGTTGTGCAACATATTCTTCAACGTGTCTTCCGGACTCGAAGTTGACGTGATCAGATCAACGCGAAGTGGACTCGACCCGAGAGAATCAAAATATGTTATTTTCGACGATTTCACCGTTTGCACCCTACGTTCGCTCAACAAAAGTACTGCAACGGTATCATGTTCTCCTGATCAAATATTGCTTTCAAATTTATTTCGGGGAAGACGCACGTGGGGTGCACAGTCATGCCCTTAACATTTTCTTGCTCGCAGGATTCTCGCGAGATTAATGGGATGGAAGTTGGGGGATCAAACGCCCAACCATCGCACCGCCCGTCATAAACACTCGATATGAACGCTCGATATCAGAGTGGTTAGCACAAGGCTAACCACGGTGAAAAACTCGGACTGGTTTTGTTTCGTCAGACAGTTTCAACTAATCGCCGATGGATGAGCTCTGAATGATGTCTTCGCCTCCCCAGGTAAGCTGAACAGGATTCAGGCCCTGCTTCCGTAGCAGCGCAAGCAAACCGTTCTCGCCACCGAAATGTGCAGCACCGGCCATTACGACTGAACTTTTAGGCGCCTGCAACATCCCATCAATCTTTTCCATCCATCGCTTGTTGCGTTGGTCTAATAGCTCAACGGCAACAGCCAGCAAAGTAGGGTCAGTTTGAGAATCCAATTGAGAGCTAAGGGACATGCTCTTAATCGTTTCAGCATATAACTGCTCGGCATCACCGAAAAGCCAACTGGTGATCAACATATCCAGCTGAGCTGGGATTGTCTCTAGCTGTAAGATACTTTCCCGCAACATCAATAGCTGAGTCTCCATGGGTAGATTGACTAGCGGAGTCCAAGCATCGGTTGGCCCCTCCAATTCGACTATCGCTTTGCCGGCCTTACTGGCTTCGCGGGCATAATACATTTCAACGCCCGTATTCACTGTATAGCCGAGGGCGGCCATTTTTAGTTGAGATACCTGCATGGCATTAATGACGGCCGGTACGGTATAGGCAGATTCCACCCTTAGATCATAGTTTTTAGCAAAACCTTTGAGCAGCTTTCGAGTTGTTTTGTCATATAGCGATTTTTGTAGCTTTGGGTCTACTGCCATCAAATTTTGTGCAGCCTGTATGCGCACAGGATCTGTCGCAAGAATGGGGTTCATCTCAAAGGCGATAATCTCTGACTGAGCGAAAACCTGATCAAACACCGCCGGCAAAGGCAGCAATGTTGGCTTTAGCGCGTGAATCGTGCCCACAAGATAAAGTGCACCACCCGTGCCCTCCACACGCCAGACCATCGCAGGCGTAGTCTCGTTGACTTTTCTTTTGATGATGGCTCCGGGTGACACAAGCTCATCACCCAATAACACAATTTCGCACTGACCGCCGACGCCATTATCGACGCGCCATTTCTCACAACTGCCTAAGGCGAGCCGGCTCGCGCCAAGTTCAGAAGGCGCCTTATGGCTGTAGCCAATTGAATAGCTGTCGGCAGTGAAGGCTAATGCAAGCGCCTTAGGCTTTCTGTATTTCGCATATTTTTTGTAATGTACCGCGAGGTCCGCCGCCATATTTCCAGTGGGCTGCACCTCTAGCTTCTCGTAGATATCTTCTAAAGGCAGTAGCGCCGCCATGGCAGTGGCGGGCAGATAAAGCGTAAACATAATGAGCAGCACACTAGTGCGCTGGAGCACTGGTGAAATCAAGCAATATGCCATGGCGAGCCAACCCGTTTATCAAGTGAACCGACACGCTACCTGAACCAGTCTTTGTTTTCTGTAGGATATTCGCCCGAATAAATGGGGTCGGGGTAAAATTTATATTTGCTTTAGGCCGTTTATGGCTAAATGTAAATTTTACCCCGACCCCCATTTATTCTAAATTTTACCCCGACCCCATTTCAGCTTCGGCCGAAGCCTCTACAAGCGCCCCGGCAGCCTCAAGTTCCAAAAGCCTGGGTTACACTAAAACTCTAACCGCAGCCCCAGCACGATGTTGCGCCCAGCCTCAGGTGCTATATTCTTTAGAACCGATGCGTGATTGCGCACCTCCTTATCCAGCAGATTGTTGGCCTTGCCGAACAAGGTCAGGTCACTTCCCAGCACGTTGGCATGGTAGTCAACGGATGCGTTCACCATGGTATAGCCTTTGGTGGCAGTCTCATTGACTGCCACGTCTGACTGTTTGCCTACCTGGGTGACTCGTAGCTTGTAGCGCCAATCCGAATGGGTATGGACAACCTCGGCGCCATAACGAAAGGGAGGGATGCGAGGCACATTGCCGTTGCTATCCAGGCGCGCCCGCACAAAGTCGCCGGAGAAGGACAATTCAGTGAAGTGGTGTGGTCCTTGGCTGACAGGAAATGTAAATTCCGCCTCAACGCCGCTGAAGACAGCGCCATCCTGGGTCATCCGCGCGACAGCCACATCGCCAATAAAGACCCCGGTATCGCGCATGTACAGATAATCCTTAATATCGTTGTAAAACACGTTGA
>JABBAY010000018.1 GCA_018607725.1 K189A clade bacterium | reverse complement strand
CGCCTTGCTCTAGCAGATCAAGTGCTGCACCTACTCTAAATGAATGACCGCTGAGGGGGTGTTCATCGGCGTCCATTTTCAGGTCCTTTTGCATTGCTTTTAAGGTGGTGCTGATACTTGCTGGGTGTAGGCTTTCTCCAATATGCCCATGCTGGTTAATTGACCTTAGAATATAGCCTTCATCGCTGATCATAGTCCTCCATTTTTCTAATAAGTCGAACAGTTCCTGGCTTATGGGCAGTATCTTTCCCGTCCCGAATTGATCTGTTTTTGAGTAATTGAGCTTGATAGCCGGTTTGCCGTTCGGTGCTCGGAGGATATCCTCAAACTTAAAGGCGCAGAGTTCGGACCGGCGGCGCATTGTTTCGTAGCCGAGTCTGAGGAGGACTTGATTTCTTAAACCCCTGATGCTGCAATCGCAATTGCTAAGTAGCTGGTTGAGCAGTGGCTTGGTTAGGGGAGTAGCCTGCTGCTGTGCCCGCCCAATTTTGCGGTGCATGCGTTTTATGGCCAGTATGACCGCTGGCTGGTTGGTGGGGTTATAGTTTTTAGAGAGCTTTAGTACCGTGCCCAGGCTATTTATTCTCCGGCGGATGGTCGCACTTTTTCTGATGGTGGCAAGGTAGTCAACGTACTGCGCCATGGCGTCGGCAGTTGCAGGTATAGGATCGATATTATTGTGTGAGCACCAGGCCTGGTATTGGATAAAGTCGGATCTATAGGCTCGTATTGTATTTTGGGCAAAGGCGCCATCAAATTTGGCTAAGATATCATCAATCATGTTATTATTCTCATCTCTTAAAGAACAGAATGATTCTAATAGAATCATAAAGTATAGTCAATGGTATCTTCTAGTCAGATAAAAGCGGCACGCGCCATGCTGGGTTGGAGTGCGATCGAACTCGCTGACCGCAGTGGCGTGGGTAGTGCTTCAATTAAGCGCTATGAGGTTCAGGCTGGGGTGCCTGTTGCTAATACTAGAAATTTAATGGCGATACGAAATGCGCTGGAAGAGGCTGGTATTCAATTTACCGGCGACCCTCTAGTCAATCCGGGCGTTACGCTTCATGTTGTTAAGTGATGGGTTGTTGATATGAAATCGTCAAATAATATTCCCCTCCCAGAGAAGGCTAGTTACAGCGAACGGCCCGAATACATTGAGCATGTTAAAAACATTGTGGCGAGCTATGAGTCGCCGGATGGCATGATGGGCGAGCTGGTGCGCCAGCTCGCGGACGCGATGTGGTGGGTCAAGACGTACCAGAAGGATAAAGACCATCTGATTGTGATGAGGATGGTAGTCAACTTAGTCAATCAAGTTGATTTTCAGCGGGATCCATCGAACTCTACTGCGCGTCTCTTTGCGGTTCTTTTGGCAGCCTTGAATGGTAATTCGGTAGCCGCTAAAGATCAGAGGTATCTTGATCAACGGCTAAAAATTCGGGACCATAGTTTGGCCTCCGTAAGGGCCGTTGCAGTTCGTAGTTCTATTGAGCAGCTAGAGGCGGTTGACCGTTTAATTGAGCGGCAGTTTAAGAACATGCGCCTGCTGATGCAGGCCTATGAATCGGTCCGATTTGCGCCGCAGCTGTTTAAACAAATGTCCCTCGAAATCACCCAGCTTGAGCAGCGCGTTGAGCAGTCCTATGAAGATCAGCGTCGAGAAGTTAGTCGCCAATAGGGCGAACGCGCAAAGATCCACAGGCCCCTTGACGGCTGAGGGTAAGCTTCGCAGCGCAAGAAATTCCGCCAAGCATGGCCTCAGCGCCGCCCTCGTATCGGCACCAAGTGCCTCGCCAGATTCTCTGCCTGTGAATGGCGGTCTCACCCCCCGAGTTCCAATCCTACGCACAGGACCTGGTCAATAGCGGTTACCCCCATGCCCAGTCTCAGGCGCTAGCTGAGGCGCTGTTTAACTCCCGTCAGGTGATCGATGCAAGGCATAAGGCCTATACAGACAGGCTGAATGAATATCGCCTGATTAACATGTCGTTTGATGCGCTGGTTGCGTTAGTGCGTAACACAGAGCATCCAGGGACTGTCGTCAATTATGCTGAGAGTATGGCGGTTGTTAATTTTATCGCCAGGCGGATGGCAAAGGACAATGATCTTGTGGGCCTACTGTATGAGAAGTTTGAGGCGCATCGGAAGCTGATGCGCTAGGAGCAGAGGGTGTTTAATCGGCTGCGCAGGGTGAGTCAGATCAAAAAATAACAAAACGAAGCCATAGCCCTTGGCGCACGATAAATAGGTTTATCGTGGATCTAAACAGCCGCAGCTATTGGCTGAATTCTCGCCACTTCTTTTCCTATGGCTTGTTCAGCCACCTCTAGCTCATAATGGTGCTGCAGGTTCATCCAGCTTTGTGCGTCAGTGTTAAAATATTGGGCCAACCTTAGCGCTGTGTCAGCAGTAATGCCTCGGCGTGCCCGTACAATTTCAATAATACGGGTTCGGAGGTTGAAAAAATGCTAACTCGATACTTAGATCGCTAGCCCATTACGGTAACGACATCGCTGATGTGTTTCGAGTGGTTATTATACCGAATCACTGGTGGCTTGCCACGCCACACTATGGCCTGAGCCAGCGCGCGAGTGATTAAACTAGACGTATATTGATTTTGTAAGTGATCAGATCAAAACAGAACGGAGATTGTCTTACAAGTGGTATGGCGCATTGCCAGTACCGGCGAGCAGGGTATGGAGGGAAGCTGAAGCGGTTTTTTAATGCGGGGGAGGCACGATGGATTTTTTTGAGAATGTCTTTCATGTTTCAGTGTTCACTGTGGGTTGCTTTTTGTTTCTTGAGTTGACCCGGCGTCC
>JABBAY010000054.1 GCA_018607725.1 K189A clade bacterium | reverse complement strand
AGGAGTCTCGGAGTCGTAGCGCGCCCATTGCTGGTTCTCACAGAGATATGCCTACCCATTGGCGCCAATGAGTATCCATATCACAAGTGTAAGCGTTAAGCATGGATGAAAAAGTACCAGCAACTCAGGGCCCTGTTTACGCAGGGCTCTTTTATTATCAGAGCCTGACCGTGACTCTCAATGACTGATCGTGCGCCAGTGGCGGCTTGCCTTGGACTTGATGGTTAAAGAACAAGCCGGTTTAAACTAAATCGCACTCTGTGTAATAATCGTCAGCCTAATCCTTTCCGAAAATGGCGCGCTGCTGGATGGATACACAAACCCTTCAGATCTACCTTGGCCTTTGTCGGAATCTACACTTCAGCAAAACCAGTGAACAGTTTCATTTGAGTGCTTCGGCTTTGAGTCGTTCGATTCAACGCCTCGAGGCAGAACTTGGCTGTGCGCTGCTGGTTAGGGACAATCGGACGGTGAGTCTGACTCCGCAAGGGGAGATTTTTAGGCAGTATGCCGAAGATGTGGTGGCTCGTGGTGAACAGTTGCAGGTTGACCTGGGAGTGTCTCTGCAGCGCTTATCCGGTAAATTGTCGCTGTTCTCCTCGGTCACAGCGAGCCAAAGTATTTTGCCTCAAGTCCTGGCACGGTTTCGTCAAGAATACCCACTGGTAGAGATTCAGTTGGAGACGGGCTACGCCGTCAATGCATTACAGCGCCTCCATGAAGGTTGTGATGTAGTGGTCGCAGCCTTGGCAGAGAACCATGATCCGCAACTCACTAAGCGGATCATCATGTCCATTCCCATGTTAACGATCGCACCGGTGGGCAGACAGTTTGATAAAGGCGGATCGGTTGACTGGTCTGCTGTGCCATTAGTCTTGCCTACCAGCGGCCCGGCTCGAAACCATATTGACGATTGGTTACGACAACTCAGTATCAAGCCGAATATTTATAGTGAAGTGGCGGGTAATGAGGCCATCTTGTCATTGGTGGCGCTAGGCTGTGGCGTCGGCTTTGTGCCCGCGTTGGTGCTCGACAATAGTCCGCTGGCTGAGCGAGTCAAAATACTGGCCGAGGGTCCGACGCTGACAGATATTCATGTGGGATTTTGCACGCGGACAAAGAGCCTGTCGATCTCCCCCGTAGTTCAAGCGTTCTGGCAATCAATCGAGTCATAAAGGTTGTAGTCCTGGGGTGTGGGTCTTCGCAAGAAGATGGCGGAGACTGAACAACGACCTGCGGGAAGCCAGTGCTGTCGAATTTAACAAAATAATTGAGGGGCGAGCAAAATGAAGCAGCTAGTGCTGGAAACGACCAAGATCCTGGCTGAGGTAAGCGAGGGTATTGGCTGGTTGACTTTTAATCAGCCTGAGCGACGCAACGCGATTTCATTAGAAATGTGGCAAGGCATCGGTGATGCCATGGAGATGATGGAAGCTGACGCGGATGTTCGCGTGGTCATCATGAAAGGTGCTGGCGGTAAAGCATTTGCATCGGGGGCTGATATCTCGGAATTCGATCAGCGGCGCGCGAATGCGGCTCAGCGGCACGAGTATGCTCAGATCTCGGTCCGTGGTAGTCAGTGGTTGGCGCGTTTCAGCAAACCGCTGATAGCCATGATTGACGGTTACTGCATCGGTGGCGGATTAGCGATTGCACTGAATGCGGATATCCGCTTTGCAACGCCAGGCTCACGGTTGGGAATCCCTGCAGCACGACTTGGTCTCGGCTATGAGTATCCGGGTTTGGCGGCGCTGGCGCGATTAGTCGGCCCTTCTACCGCGCGAGACATGCTTTTTTCAGCGCGCCTACTGGAGGCTGACGAGGCCCTGCGGGTCGGGTTAGTGAATTTTATTGTCAGTGAAGAAAGCATTCTTAAAGACGCGCTAGTTTACGCCGAGCGAATTGCGTCGAATGCGCCATTAACGGTCAAGGCGGCCAAGGCCGCAGTCAACGCCTATGAAAAGTACTCGCAAATTGAAGCGGCAAGCGCAATTGCTGATTTGGTTGATGCCTGTTTTGATAGCGAGGATTACAAAGAAGGGCGGCGCGCCTTTGCGGAAAAGCGTGCGCCGGAATTTAAGGGCCGCTAGTGAGTTGGCTTGCCAGTAGGTTCAGGCCGGCGCCTAATTATTTTTGATTCTCCATAAGAGGCGTGCCCCGAGTGGCGGCCTCTTTCAATCATGTGCTGCTGATGCAAGCGCGACGGGCTCATCAGAATGCTGGTGAAGCATGAGCAGGCGCTCTAAACAGGCTGTTCATCAACAAGACATTCAGGCCTTCCAGATAGGCTCGGTAGGTGGGTTCCTGAGTAAAGCCGATGACCATGCCGCGCCCCATGGGTTGCTGCACCATAAAGGGCTTGCGCGCCAGTTGCTGCCGGTTTTCCTGCCACAGATAACCGCTCGCCAGCAGCTCATCGGCACCGTTGAACCAGGCAATATTATTGCCTGAAGCGAGTTTAATCGGTGCGTAGATGGCGTTACCCTGAACCATTCCTACCAGGCTACTGTGGACGCCAGCAGTGAGCCAGTGCTGAGTATCAACGGTGATATTGGCCAGTATGCCGGGCACATAGTCAGGCATCTCGCCAGTGCTGGCACTCGCTCGCTGCAGGGCCGCATCACTGTCTAGCAAGCGACCGGGAATAGTGTCCTCAAGTTCCGCTTCGGGTTCATCTGTTGAGGTTTGATATGCGTCCTCTCGTTTGATGTCGAGTAAACCTGCCTCGGTGCTCGCCGCGTAGGCGGTTGCGCTGCTCAGCGTGATCAGCACGCCGCCTTGCTTAACCCAGTCTCGAAGATTGTCGGCGCCGGCCTTGCCGAGGGTCGTTGCATAGTCACCAGCGGGGAGGATCAATACCTGGTATTGATT
>JABBAY010000066.1 GCA_018607725.1 K189A clade bacterium | reverse complement strand
TTTTATTCCTCGAGCGTTTTATTCCTCGAGCGTTTTATTCCTCGAGCGTTGTGACCAGATCGTGTTCGATGGGCAACCTGTTGATGTTAATCGCTTCACCGGTGAGCATTGATGCATGGCCGTCGCTGGCAACAACAATGGTCCATAGGCCCTGCTGTGTGGCTGCACTGTGGATATCTTCACCTTTCAGTTCGTCGTTGAAGGCAGCATGCTCATTAAAGGTTGAGCCATGCTGGCCACTTGATTCGATGATCGACGCGTAAACCCAGTCTTGTTTAGGTGGAGCATAGGAAAAACTAAACCCCTAATCAAGCCACCGGCATGACGCTACCCCATGGAAAAATTGCCGAATCGGGATTGGTTGGCATCGACTCTCCTGGACTTAGTCGACGTCCTCGTTCGCACCCTTGTTTGCACCTTTGTTCGCACCCTTGTTCGCACCCTTGTTCGCACCCTTATTCGAAAAACGTGTAGGTTTCAGGCTGCGCTTGATCTTCTCGAGATGCGGTAACAATCCGGGTCCTCGGCGCAGCGTCATCCCGGTAGCCAGAACATCCAGAATAACCAGGTGCACCAAGCGCGAAGTCATGGGCATATATTCATCAGTGTTCTCCGCTACATCGACCGCTAAGGTTAAGGTGCAAACCTTCGCTAACGGCGAACCGGGCACTGTCAGGCCAATCACCGTCGAACCACAACTGCGCGCTAACTTAGCAACATCAACGATCTCTTTAGTGCGGCCCGTGTGCGAGATACAAAAAAACACATCGCCCGTAGCGCCCGTTGATGCCAGCATACGCTGCATTAACACGTCATCGTGAAAAGATACTGGGATATTAAAGCGGAAGAATTTATGTTCGGCATCTCGGGCCACTGAACCTGACGCACCCAGGCCAAAAAAATAGATTCTTCGAGCCTGAATGAGCTCGTCCACCACTTGGTTGATGCGCAAGTGGCTGATCTTGTCTCTGGCCTTTGCCAGCTGGTTAATAGTACTGTCGAATATTTTCGGTGTGTAGCTGTCGACTGCATCGCCTGGATCAACATTGCGGTTCATAAACCGCACCCCCGACACCAGAGACTTCGCCAACCGCAGCTTAAAGTCAGGAAATCCCTTCGCCTTAAAACGTTTACAGAAACGATTGACGCTGGGTTCACTCACCGCTGCCAGGGCGGCCAAAGCCGCGATACTGGAGCGGGTCGCACGATCAGGATCTGCCAGAATAGCCGTCGCCACTTTGCGCTCCGACTTATTTAAGTCTGGCATGGCATCTGTGATGACATTAATAAGATTTTGCTCGTGCACCGTGTTTCACCCTCGTTACGAACCCAATTTTTGTATTCTGAGAAACAAGCCAAACATTTTAGATACTTCCTTCTTTAGTATCCTGACATTCAATTCCGCAAGTCGGGTGTGATATAGATGCTCACCGGCGTTTGCTCTTGGCGTAGAATCGCCCGTACTGGCAGCGCTTGAACATCGTCACCGGCAAGGGCCGTAGCCAGCACTCGACGTTTTTTCTCACCCGCCAGATGCAGAATAATCCGGCCACTTGCCAGCAAGCGCGACAATGTCAGACTCAGGCGCTCGTACGGGGCGTGCAAAGGTGTCATCGCGATGCAGGCCTGACCAGAATCTAGATCAAGTCCGCGCGCCAAATTAGCTGCGCTCGGGAACAGCGACGCCGTATGACCATCTTCACCCATACCGAGAATCACGACCGAAAATTTGCCAAGACTGCCCAGTAATTCGCTCGCTGCCGTCTCACCCTCGGCTGCAGTGAGCGCTGCATTTTTGAGACCAACAAACTTGGCCGCGCTGGCCGCGTTCACCAACAAGTTATCCCGCACAAGCTTTTCATTACTATCAGCATTTTCAGAACCAACCCAGCGTTCGTCAGCTAGAGTTACTGTCACTTTCGACCAATCTAGTGACTGATGCGATAACAACTGCAAAAAACCCAGCGGCGTTCTGCCACCGGACACCACAAGTATGGCGCTGCCCTGTCGCTTGATGTCCGCCGCCAGAGTGGCGACGACATCTGCCACTAAAGCCTGGTCTAACAAATCAGCAGTGATGAATTCATATTGCTCCAGCATCAGGACTCATGCCAGCTACGTTGGTCCTTCTCGATCAGCATTTCAGCTTTTGATGGCCCCCAGGAACCGGCACTGTAGCCTTTCACACCCAGGCCCTTTTTATGCCAGGCGTCCAGCAGCGTATCGCACCAATGCCACGAGGCTTCTATTTCATCACGGCTGACAAACAACCACTGATCGCCTTTCATCACCTCAAGAAACAGGCGCTCATAGGCATCAGCAATTCTTGACTCTCCTGACGAATCAAAAAAGTCCAGATTCAGGGTACGTTTTTCCAAACTCATACGCTCTTTCAGGCTTTGCTTCTTCGACACCATTTCCAGCTCAATACCTTCGTTAGGCTGCAAGCGAATGATCAGTCGATTATGAGCACCGTGGTGACTGTCTGGGAATATGCCGTGAGGATGGTCTTTATAAGTGATGACTACCTCAGTGACTTTGCTGTTCATGCGCTTCCCCGTTCGCAGGTAAAAAGGCACGCCGGCCCAACGCCAGTTATCGATGTATGTCTTCAGGGCGACGAAGGTTTCAGTATCACTGCACTCACGCTCACTGCCTTCTTCCTCCATATAACCGACTACCGGCTTGCCATTAACCCAGCCGGCCGTGTACTGACCACGGACAGCTTGGTCAGCCACAGTGTCAGCAGTGATCGGGCTCAAGGCCCGCAGAATTTTGACTTTCTCTGCTCTGATTTCGTCGGCCTGCAGAGAGTTGGGCGGCTCCATCGCCACCATACACAACAGTTGCAGCAGATGGTTCTGAATCATATCCCGCAGCTGGCCGAC
>JABBAY010000164.1 GCA_018607725.1 K189A clade bacterium | reverse complement strand
CATCAACTTCTTCCAACAGGCTGAGTAGTGCCGCACCCTGGTCTCGAATCACCTTGCGGCCGATGAGATCCAGGGCCTGGATGCCTGTAGTACCCTCATAGATCGTGGTAATACGCGCATCGCGCATCAACTGCGCGGCGCCTGTTTCCTCTATGAAGCCCATGCCCCCATGCACCTGAACTCCCAGCGAAGTGACCTCCTGGGAGACCTCAGTAGACCAGGCCTTGGAGATCGGCGTCAGCAACTCGGCACGCCTCATAGCGCTGGCTCGCACTTCCGGATCCAGGGCTTTATGCCCATGATCAAAGGCCGCCGATGTGACATAACATAGCGCCCGGGATGCTTCGCTCAAGGCCCGCATGAGCATGAGCATGCGCCGGACATCCGGATGATGAATAATCGCACTTTTGCCCAGCATGCCTGGCGCCTGACCCTGCACTCGGTCGCAGGCATAGTGTACCGCCTGCTGGTAAGCGCGGTCTGATAAGGCGACGCCCTGAACACCCACATTCAGGCGAGCGTGATTCATCATGGTAAACATATAGCTCAGTCCCATATTGGCTTCACCCACCAAGTAACCCAGGGCTCCGCCTTTTTCGCCGAACGCCATGACGCAGGTCGGACTGCCATGGATGCCCATCTTGTGCTCCACAGAGCGTGCATAAACATCATTCCGAGCGCCGGGTTCACCATCTTCACCAACCAGATATTTCGGCACCAAAAACAACGAAATACCCTTGACGCCTTCCGGGGCGCCCTCAAGTCGAGCCAGCACCAGATGCACAACATTGTTAGTCATGCTGTGGTCGCCCCAGGTGATAAAAATCTTGGTACCAAACAGCTTGTAGTGATCGAGATGGGGCACGGCTTTCGTCTGTACCGACGACAGATCTGAACCAGCCTGCGATTCCGTCAGATTCATGGTACCCGTCCATTCGCCACTGATCATTTTCGGCAGATAGCACGCCTTCAGCGCCTCACTAGCATGATGCTCGATTGCCTCAATCGCCCCTTGACCCAACATTGGGCACAAGGCAAAGCTGACATTCGCCGCCGACCACATCTCCATCGTCGCCAGCCCCACGCACTCAGGCAGGCCCATACCACCAAACTCGGGATTACAGGGCAGCGCCGGCCAGCCATTGGTCGTAAATTGCACATAGGCTTCGGCGAAACCGCTGGCTTCTCTGACATGGTCGCCGACCACGCGAGTGCCGATCAAATCGCCGACCGTGTTCAGCGGCGCCAAAATATCACCGGCAAACCGGGCAGCTTCTTCCAACACTGATGCCACCAGGGCCGGCGACGCCTCGGTAAAAGCCGGCAGTGCACACACATGGGGTAGCTCAGCCAAATGGTTAAGCGCAAATAGCATATCCGCGGTAGGTGCCCGGTAGTCTGTCATGGTGATGTCCTGGAGTTAGGGATTCAGACCGACAGCGCCAAAAAAACACGTCGACCTGCAATCCTGGAAAAGGCTTCGCGCGCAAAGACCCGCGCGGTCTCGAACAACTCAGCAGTATAGCCGAAAATGTGCCGAGCATCAGCCAGGTCTGAAGCTCGGTCTCAGATGGATTGTCTTCGCCGCGGCAACCCCGTACCATCAGCCCATGGAAATTCTCTACACCCTTGCTGCCGTATTATTAACGCTACTCTTGTGCTTCATTTTGGGCCCGAGGCCACGCTTGGACGCGCGCGCGCCCGTTGTTCGGGTGCCGCCAGACTTGATGGGTATCGACCTTGAAAATTGGCTGATCGGCAGCGAGGCCAGAGTCGCGAACATTATCGACGGTGCCGAGGCTAGAATCCTCTGGAATGACCCGGTAACACCCGCCAAAACACCCTTGTGCTTTCTTTACATCCACGGCTTCTCTGCTTCACGGCAAGAAACAGCACCCGTGACCGAACGTCTGGCGGCGTTATATGGGGCGAATATTTTTGATGCACGGCTTGAGGGCCACGGCGTCGGTCAGCACGGCATGCTTAAGGAAGCTGAGGGCTGGCTACAAAGCATGGTCGACGCCTGGGAAATCGCAACACGCCTGGGTGATCGCGTCGTCATCGTTGCCACTTCTACTGGTGCACCCCTGTCTGTCTGGCTCGCCGCACAGCCCGGCGTTGCCGAGAAGGTGCAAGCAATGCTCTTAATGGCGCCAAATTTCAAAATTCGTAATCCAATGGGATTTCTGTTGACCTGGCCCTGGGCGCCCCACTGGGTGCCGTTAGTATTGGGAAAGTTTCACGAGTGGGAGCCAGAAACTGAGGAGCACGGACAATTTTGGACCAATCGCTATTCCACCTTGGCGCTGATTGAGATGCAGAAAATGGTCGACTGGGCTAGCCGGCAGAACTTGAATAAATTCAAGATACCTCTGGCTATGATGTATTTGCGCAACGACACCACTATCGATCCGGCAGCTGCGGTCAAAGCCCTGAACCAATGGGGCTCGGACAATAAGAAAACCATACCCGTGACGCTTGATGGCGATGCCGCGTCACACGTTTTCACGGGTCACCTCAGTGGCCCACACCGAACCGACTGGACCATCGACGAATTCCAGCAGTTTCTCGAGACAACCTTTGCCTAACTGGCTAGAAAGGCTCATCCAACCACTGTCACTGCCCGTGATTGTGCTCGCCCTGACATTTCTCGGCGCACCTTACTTCACGTCTTTGCCCGCTTCAGTGAGTGACATTTTTGCGACAGGACCCTACTGGGCCGCTTTGATTGCTCTGATTTTGGCCATCGCTTTTAATCGCAGCAGAGTTGCTTTGTACACGCTGGCGCTCGTCGGTGGCTTTTTCATTTTTCGCTACTTCGGGACTGAAGCACCGCTCTGGCAATTTGTGGTCTATGGACTGACGCCCGTGAACCTTGCCATCATCTGTTGTTACCGTGAGCGCGGTCTATTTACTCTGCATGGCTACCTACGCTTGGCTTTTCTCGGCGCCCAGGCTGGCACTCTCGCTTGGTTCGCGACCCACGACGTGCGGCTAGTGGATGCCTGGCTGCAATTCAATTTGAATGATCTCGTTGTCTCCGGCTTCCAGCTGGCGGACACGACCCGTATCGTCACGCTGCCAGCCGGTGGCGGCCTGGCGACGACAATCGCTACCTGGAGTGCAGGTCTCAGCGCCATGCTCGCGCCAATAACTCAGCTTGAATTTGTGCTGCTGGGACTTGCCGGCCTCATCATCATCATCACCAGCTGGCAATTTTATACACCCGTCGCGTTCGCCTTGTTCGGCGCAGCCGCGGGTTATTATCTGCTGATTCTAAGCCGGCCAGAGAACCTGATCGTCGATGCTTATATGCTTGCCAGCCTGGCACTGATTTGTGTTGGCCTGCTCCGCGATTCTCACAATATGGCCTACCGCGATGAACTCACGACACTACCACAGCGCAGAGCGTTCAATGAACAGCTCTTGGCGGTTGGCCAGCGTTACAGCCTGGCGATGCTCGATATCGATCACTTCAAAAAATTCAATGATACCCATGGCCACGATGTGGGCGATCAGGTACTGCAGATGGTTGCCAGCCAAATCAACAAGGTCAGGGGCGGCGGCCGGGCGTTCCGCTATGGTGGCGAAGAATTCGCTGTCATTTTCAACGGCAAGAACAAAGCTGATGCTGCCTACTCCCTTGAGCAGGTGCGCAAGTCAGTTGCAGCGTATGCGATGGTGATTCGTGAGCATGAGCGCGTTGAAGAAGCTGACGACGAACTCGCCAAAGGCGGTCGCCAACGCGGTTCGTACCATCAGGCGAACAAAAAAGTCCATGTCACCATCAGCATCGGTGTCGCCGAGCATGAACTGCGAGGCCAGACCCCGGAGGAAGTCTTAAAACTGGCTGATGAAGCCCTGTATAAAGCCAAAAAAAACGGCCGCAATCAAATCGTCGTCAGCTAGCCGTTTTTGCAGACGCTGCAACTGAACTCGCCACAAAAGTTCGACTGATCAACGCAACAGCCCATCAATCCAGGCCAATAGATCCTGAGTCACCTGATCTCGATTCGTTTCGTTGAACATTTCATGGCGGCCCTCGGCATAGTAGTGCGTATCAATCTGCTTGACGCCCGCGGCACGCCAAAGTTGTTCAAGCAATTGCAAACCCTGGAGTTGCGCGTTGACCGGATCGGCATCGCCGGCAATCAACAAGACCGGCAGGTCTGAACGAATGGTCGCCAACAAGGCTGGATCTACTCGCCGCGGATCAGCTCGATCCATGCCGTTAATCACCACTTGACCTTCAAATCCACACAATGGATCGGCAACATAATGATCAACCTCGGCCTCATCCCGACTCAGCCATTCATAACCTGTACGGGTGACAAACGCTGCATTGTAGTCAGCAAGGGGGGCTCCTGGTCGGCGCAGGGTAGTTCCAGATAAAACCAGCGCCGCCAGCTTTTTGGAGCCCGTAGGTGCGAACTGTTGGGCCGCTGCCGCACCCATACTATGCGCCAGCAAAATCACCGGCAAACCGCCAGCAACGGCTCGATCAACCAACAGATCCAGATCTGCAACCAAGGCATCCCAACCACCCACACCAAAATCTCCAAGCCCTCCAGGTCCGCTGGTCTGACCGTGAGCTCGGTGATCCATCGCCAGGACATTCAGCCCTGCGCGATTGAGTTGCAGAATCAGGCGCTCGTAGCGCCGAGCATGCTCGGCCATCCCATGTGCAATGACGACAGTCGCCCGCGCACCTTCTACTGGCCAGGAATAGGCCTGGATCGGCCATTGATCGATTCGAGATAAATAGGTAAACGCTTCCAACTTAGGGGGCTCCTGCTGCTGATTCATGGGCGCAAGGAATAGTCTCCATTCAAGACCCAAAAAGCAATCTACCGTCACAGGTCCTTGCTACTGCCACTAGAAGCCAGGTGAAATAGCCAAAATGATTCGGGTAATGCCTGGACCACTGACTGCTCAGCAGATTCCATCCCAGCCTGACTCAACTTTTGGTGCCAGGCTCTCTGGATCGCGATGGGGTCACGCATCAATGACGCCCGCACGGGATAGATCGCATCGTCAATCTGAATGCGGGCAGCGGTGTCCTCGCGCAGCGCTGCTCCCCAGCTTGAGAAGCCACAATCCAGGCAACCGACAAATAGCTGCTTGCCGACGGCCCAGCAGTCCACTATTACCGCGTAGGGTTTACCTGCCCGAACCTCAAGCACACATTGTTCAACCGCCCCAACAAAACGAAAATCCGTTACCTTGGCACGAATTTCGGTGCCATTCAGCTCTACCGCAGTCATGGGACCGCAAGCGCCGATGCCAACGAGGATCAAGACGCTCGCGAACAGAATTCTGCGCGAATTGAACCAACGATTAAACCATGGCATCAAGGACTCCCGTTGGCTGTAAGGATAGCTGAAGACAACAATAATGAAGGGCAAAGCATCGCAGAAAATCTGCTCTCAGGCCGGTTTTTCAAGGCTAGCGACGACAGCCTGTGCCATTTCGCCGGTCAACGGTCAATGGCCAGGTAGACCCGAATTTTAAAACCAAGCTTAGTCCTGTACGGACTGTTCTATGCGCCCAGCGGGACTTTTAATCCACTAACGCTTCGATTACCCTGCATTCATTCCCCACAGGATATCAGTGCGTATGGATGCCATCACTTATGCCGTAGTGTTCAGCGGCGGCGTTGTGGAAGGTTTTGCGCCAGTCTCGGTCAAAGCCCATATCGCCAAGATGCTCAAGCTAGATGCCACAAAAATGGCCAGCCTGTTCTCGGGCAAGCAGGTCGTTATCAAACGGACTTCAGACAAGCAGGAGGCCTTGAGATATGGCCACGCGCTGAGAAAAATTGGCGCCGATGTGAGCATCAAGGTGCTAAAGACAGTGACGGCCCCAGCCAACCCAGTAGCCGTTGATCCAGTACCTGCCCACAAACCGCAGCAGCAAGCGAGCCCCACAAACACTTTTGCTGATTTTAGCCTGGCACCTAACGAGGGTAATTTGTTCGACCCTGCGCCAGCCCGCGAACCGGTTCAGGTCGACATCAGCAAAATCGCTCTTACCGAAAACGATCATTCGCCCCTAGCACCGCCTCGACAACAGCCACCAGTGAATATTAATATCAGCGGGTTGAGCGTTCTTGAAAATGATGGCTCGCCCTTGATCCCGGCGACAAACGCCGTTGCAAAACTGCCGGCGCCTAACTTCGAGATTGACGAACCCGGTACAATTCTCGACACCAGCCAAGATGACAGACCAAAGATTTCGCCCGACACGAGCGGGCTGTCGCTCGCATTTCCTGGCAGCGATCTGCTCAACTCGGAGGAACGTAAGCCCGAGCAGGCAAGGGTCAAACCAGACATCAGCCGCCTCAAACTAGTGGCGCGTTTCGATACTTAGCCGCACCTCACAGACCACTGGCGCGCCAATCCTTCGACACTAGTGGCGACGCTCTGTCAGGGCTCGCTGTCAGCAAGCGCTGACAAATCGCAGTGACGAGTCGACTGGGCAGAGGCAACCGCCGGCCGCGATGCAGGCCGCAGAACACTGTCTGCATTAAGACCGATGGGGTAAACTTGAGTCACTGCCATCGTGACAGTCCATCGTGACAGTCCATCGTGGTTGAGCATTCGAGCCAATGGCAAAACCGCCGCCACTTTAGAGGTCGATCACGGAACACAGGCCTTGCTGCCGATGACGAAAACAATCAGGCGGATCCTGGTTGACAATCCACTCCAAAAAAACCGGTACCCAGTGACAACTGATACGCGATTAACTCAACTCTACGCATTGGCCTGGCCTGCAGCCTCTATGCTGATATTACTGGCACTGGTCGAACGCACACCTATGGATCACTGGATCAGCGACTGGTTGTTTGACAGTCACAGCCGAACCTTTAACTTGAATGACAGTTTTTTGTTCAAGCGGGTGCTGCATGACTGGGCCCGCAATATCGCCTATATCAGCGCCTTGTTGATTCTCGCTGGCCTAGCCTGGAGCTGGCTCGCGAACAAACCCCGTTGGCGGCCACCCCTGACTTTTATGTTCATCTCAATGCTCCTTAGCACTGCCGCCATCGCCATCATTAAGTATTCCAGCGATATCTACTGCCCCAATCTACTGCTGGAATATGGCGGTCAATTTCAGCGTGTGGAATTGTTTGATTTTCAACCGAGCAACCAGCCACCAGGCCAGTGCTGGCCTTCCGGGCACGCGTCTACTGGATTTTGTTTCCTCGGGTTTTTTTATGCAGCCCGCGTTTATGCGCCGCGCTGGGCCCTGCCCTGCTTAATCGCGGCTATCGGACTTGGCGCCCTGTTTAGTGTTTCTCAGACTATCCGTGGTGTACACTTCTTTTCTCATGGTATCTGGACCGGACTTATCATTTGGGCAATCAATATTGTTCTCGCCGCCGGTTGGTTGCCTGCGACAACCTGCGCACCCAAACAACCGATTACTGAAATCCAGGATTGAAGACCATAACTGACACTCACGACTAACACTTGCGATTAAAGCGCTTGATCAAACTGCTTTGATCGAACCGCTTTGATTAAACCGCTTGATAAAATTAAGGCTCTACCGATGATCCTGTATCGTTATTTCGCCAAAGAAGTCTATGGGAGCTTGCTTGCCCTGGCCTTGTTGATTCTGGTGATTGCCATTGCCTGGCGCTTTAATGGCTACCTGGCAGAGGCCGCGAGGGGCGATATAACCAAGGAAGTATTGTTCCCGTTGATTTTTTTCAAACTGCCGGGGGTTCTCGAACTGGTTCTACCGGTGAGCTTTTTCCTGGCCTTAATGCTGACTTACGGGCGCCTGCACGCCGACAGTGAAATGGTGGTGCTATCCATGAGCGGCTTCAGTTCCGGCCAGCTGATGCGCATGACGCTGGTGTTAGCCGGTGGGGTCGCCATCATCAGCGGCGTCTTGTCACTTTGGCTTAAACCTATCTCTGAATCCCAAGTGGAAGCATTGTTTACTTCCCAGCAGACAATTACTGAATTTGCGACCCTGGCACCCGGCCGATTTCAGGCTCTACGGTCGGGCAACCGAGTGACTTATAGCGAAAACATCATCGATGGCAATGTTCTTCAAGGCGTCTTTATGAGCGAAGTGGCTAGCAGCGACCCCACAAAGGCGATTATCACCGTCGCCGAGCAAGGCCGCTCAGTGGTCGACAAATCAGGTAACCGATTTCTCGTGCTTGAACAGGGTGCAAGGCATCGTGGCACACCCGGCCAAAACGACTACCAAGTCATTGAATTTGAGGAGTTCGGCCAACTTCTGCCGGAACGTAAAGTGGCTCAAGCGGAGCGGCGCAATTCGGCCTTGACCCTGAGCGAATTACTGAACAATTTGCAGAACCGAGCCTATGCGGCAGAGCTGCATTGGCGACTGGCCATGATTATCATCATTCCACTCATCGCCTTGATGGCCATTCCCTTAAGCAAGGTCAATCCGCGCGAAGGGCGTCTTAACCGTCTGATTCCTGGATTAATCGTTTGCCTGATTTATATCATGAGTCTGGCGGCCGCGCGCTCTGGCCTGGAGAAAGGTACAATCCCTCTTGCTCTTGGCCTGTGGTGGGTCCATGGCATTGCCATCGTCTTCGTCTGCGGACTTTACCGCTGGAACCGCTTCAGGCACTAACCAGACGTTCGATCGAGGCTATAACGTCTTTTTCATCTCCACAGACACCAACATCGAGCGACCATTGTTTCGGTCGTTGACCGGAAATGCCACATCCAAGTGAATCACTTGGCCTTTATCAGACTTGCTCGGCAGCAGCCGTAGGCCAAAACCCACATCAGCCTTCCAACCATCCTTATCCACGTCAACCTCTCGAAACCATGCTCGCCCCACATCAGCGAATGCGGCAAAGCCGAGATTGAACAGACCGAAAGGCTCATACTGGGTAAACACGCGCTCCTCCATCGTCAACAAGATCAAACTGTCGCCAGATAAATAGTTGCTGCGATAGCCTCGCAAACCCTTGTCACCGCCCAATGTCAACGCATCCTGATCCAGCGGATTTTTCAGCATGGATATCTCCATCGCCATAAACAGGCTTCGATTCTTGGTCTGACCACGATGAAATTTCAATGCCAGATTCAGTTCACCGTCTTCAATTACGTGACGGTTAATATCCCAGCGCCCGCGCCAGCCTAGGTTCGACTGCAGCAGCATTTTGTCTCTCGACAACCAAGTGTCAGCCCAGACCCCCTGCAAAATCACCTGTCGACCCTTCGGCGAGTAACCCAGACGGGCGCGCAAGTCACGGCCCAGGTGAATATCTTCCGATCGCTTGATCTGATTAATGTTGAAGCCGATTTTGTAATCATCTTGCAGCTGTTGGTACTCAACAAAGGGGTAAGCCAGTTTCAGATCATCAGGTACTCTTGCAGGCGCAATTTCATCTGGCAGGGTATCGTAATGCTGTTTTTCCAGCTGCAAGCCGAATAAATAACGCGCGACCTGCTCATCGATCAAACCTTCAGAGACACCAAAATAAGTGCTCACCGCCTGCTCCTGCACCTGCAAGGCACTGACCTTGACCGCATCTACATAGCGGCTTTGAGTAAACTGCGACTCTGCCGTTCGAACCCCCCAACTCCGACGTGTATCCAGCGCGTAGAACGGCAAGCTGATATCGAAGGCGCGATGATAACCGTCGGAGTTCTTCTCGACGCGAACCGAAAGATTGATGCGTTTACCTTGAAAATTCGGGTCATTGTAATGAAGTTGCAGCTTATTTCGGTCTGGCTCGTTCTTCATCCCCAATCCAATATTCTTGCCTGACCCGAGAAAATTAGAGTCTCGAAAACCCAATGACCCAGAGGTATCACCGCCGCTAGATTTCAAGGATATCTCGGGCGTCAAGGTCCAGACCTCGTGGGTGACCACTTCCAGATCCACTTCATTCTGGCAATCCCGAACCACCCTGATCGCTGAATCAGCGATATAATTTTCCTGACGCAGCAACCGTTCGGATTCATCCAGCAGATGGTTATTGACTTGCTCGCCGGTCGAGAACAGCAACAACCGCTCAATGACAGCGGGCCGCGTGTACCTGTGCACAGCATTAGCCCATCGATAGAGCGCCAAATTTTCCTGCGCGTTAGTGGGGTCAAATATTGGCAGGGTATTGATATAAATTTTTCTGACCGTTTTTTCATGGCCAACTTCAATGCGGTCTATATCGTCGCCCCAGCGTTGCAGCCTGGCAGTAAAGTCATATCCGGGTAACGTCGGTTCATAGTCAACAAAGGTTGCGTCAGCATGGCAGTTCAAATCAGCGCCCAGCGCCCAACCAGGCGTCATTAATAACGCGAGCCAGACACCTCCTGGGCACACATGACTACTCATAAGTTGATTTTTTCCATGCAGATCAACACATTCAACCCAACCACTGTGAAGGCGCCCATAACATGACTAAAAAACGATCACTCCTAGATAAAATTCACGTGCGGTCTGAATCTTGACCTCGTAGCAATTTGACCCGCCACTCACACAGAGCTTCTCACACGGAGCTTCTCACACGGAGCTTCTCACACAGAGCTTCTCACACGGAGCTTCCCGCCCTGGACGGCCCACCTAAGCGGCAGCGTTGGCCAAGACTCTGCCAAGCTTGTTCTGTAGACATTTACCGACCTCGCCTAACATTAGCTTTAGGCACACCATCCGAAACTGTTTATGATCAAGATCTCGACAAAAAAACCGCAACTAGCGCAGAATTGACTTCAGCCAAGGGTTAGCGTTTTATAGATCATCAAAATATGCCACGCTCGATTGTTACGGGTTTCGCTAGCGCCCTTGTAAATTAAGTTTTCGCTTAGGATTTCGCTTAAGTATTGACTCGATTGCCTGACATTCGGCCATTGACCCGACGGAGACCCATCGTGACTATCCCGCGTCCGGAATACCCAAGACCACTACTGCAAAGACTCGACTGGCTCAATCTCAACGGCGAATGGCGCTTCGATACGGATCCACAGAATACGGGCCTGGTCCAAAAGTGGTATCAGCACCATGACTACGAAGCCACCATTGAAGTCCCTTTCACTATGAATGCTAGCGCCTCGGGCGCATCCCATCTCACACCCTGCGACGTCGTCTGGTACGCCCGGGAGTTCGAGCTACCCACCCACTGGCATGAATCGCAATTATTGATTCATTTGGGCGCCTGCGATCACCGCACCCAGGTCTATGTTAATGGTGAATTGGCGGGTGCGCATACCGGCGGCTATGCGCCCTTTCATTTTGATATCAAACACCTGGTCAAACCGGGCACCAATACCGTGACCCTGCGTGTCACTGACAGCCCCACGTGGACCCAGCCTCGCGGTAAACAAGCAGGTACTACGCGCTGGCCCATCGATTACGACCCGATCATCGGCCCCTGGCAGACCATTTGGCTAGAACCCGTCAATACGCTGCATACCAGCAGTCTGTGGACCACTTACTCGTTTGCCAACAAGCTGTTGAAGGTTAATGTCAAACTGTCAGGGCTTGCCTGCGGCAGCCTGCAATTAGCCCTTTTGCATGACGGCATTATCGTCGCCAATCTTGAGTCTGATTTTGTTGACCGACCAGAAGTGAGGTTCGAACTCACCGTTGAACAACCCGCACTTTGGTCACCAGCCACACCGACATTGTACGACTTGCAGCTGACCCTGAAAGACTCGGCGGGGAACATTATTGATCGCTGTGACAGCTACACCGGTCTTCGCCAGATCTCTGTCAAAGATCGAACCATGTACCTGAACGACTCGCCACTGTATTTGCGCGGTATTCTCGACCAGGGCTACTTTCCTGAAGGCTGGTATACCGCTGTAGACGACAGTGACCTGAAGCGAGATGTAGAACTAACCCTGGCGATGGGATTCAATTGCGCCCGCAAACATCAGAAAGCCGAGGATCCACGTTACCTGTACTGGGCTGACAGACTGGGTCTGCTGGTCTGGGCAGAGATGCCCTCAGGGCGCATATTCTCTACTGAGTTAATCGAAACCCTGAGTGCCGAATGGACCCAGCTGGTACAACGGGATCGCGGTCATCCAAGTGTTATCACCTGGGTCCCCTTTAATGAATCATGGGGTGTCTGGCACCAGGCCAAACGACCAGAGCAACAAGCCTTTGTCGATGCTATCACTTCCTTGACTCAGGCACTGGACCCCTCAAGACCCGTGGTGGGCAATGATGGGTGGGAATTTTCGAGCGGTGATTTATGGACCTTGCATCTCTACGAGACAGCAACAGAAAGTATTGCCGAACGTTTGGCGGCCTTATTGCGTAATCCATCATCGGCGGTGGGCGACGGGCGAGTCGGCGCCCTACCCGGCAGAGATGTGAGCCAACTGCCGGTATTACTGACTGAATGTGGCGGCATCGGCTTCACTCCAGCAATCGCTGAGGATCACTTTGCCTACGGAGACTTACCACTCGACAAGGCCGCACTGAAACAACGATTTCAAGCCATCGCTAGCGAGATTCATCAAGCTGACAGCCTTTCAGGCTTTGTTTGGACTCAGCTCACAGACGTCCAACAAGAAATTAATGGGGTGCTGTTTTTTGATCGAACGCCCAAACTCGCCATCGATGACATCAAAACCATTATGAGTAGTATCGGCCCAAACAGTTAATCAAAAACTCGCAGCGAATACTCCTCAACTTCGCTACTCAAGGTGTCTCGACGCCTTTGATTCGCACGATATTGGCTACCGAAGCAGCAAAACGATGAGTCGCTAGTTCTTGATAGGCAGCCGAATCATACCAGGCGTCAGCCTGTGCGGCTGAAGGAAACTCAATCAAAACGGTGCGGGTATACGGCCATTCGCCTTCGCGTATTGTTGGCGCCTCATCTACAGCTAGCATCCGACCATCGTATTGATTAAACACCTGCATGAACCCCGCCTCGTAATTGGCGTATCCTGCGCGATCATGGATGTTAATAAGAGCGACGAAATAGACTGACATAAACTTCTCCAGTGATTTTCAATAGGCCGCGAGCCCAGGGTGTTAGCCGATTTTGCTTCGAATAAATCTAGTGGCCGCTAAACTGAGGGGGTCGCTTCTGCATAAATGCCTGCCTACCTTCCGCGTAATCATCTGACAAACGGATCATGGTGCGCTGCTGATTACCCAAGTCACGGGCTACCTGCTCGCTGACGTTAACCGCATGCCACAAAGTGGATTTTTGCGCACGTAGCGCTAAAGGTGCGCACTCGTTAACCAGCCGCCTGGCAAAATTCATTGCGTCTTGCTTGGCCTGCCCAGCTTCACTGACCCGCTCTAACAACCCTGCGGACCGGGCCCACTCCGCATCCTTAGCGTCTCCGGGTGAGAGAAAGCTGAATACTTGGTTGTAACCCAGACGTCGAGCGAGCTTAAGGGGAATGTCTACCGGATTAACGCCAATCCTGACTTCGGAAATCATAAACTGAGTCGTGGTATCAGCAAATATCATGTCGCAACTCAATACCAGATTCACCCCCTCACCGACGCAATAGCCCTGAACCGCAACCAGTAGGGGCTTGTCAGTCACCATTTCCTGGTCGAGCAGCAATCCACCCAGACCGGTGGTGATGCCCTGATTCGCATTCTCGTTCAGCGCGTTGACATCAGCGCCCACAGAGAAGGCTTTGTCGCCGGCGGCCTGGATGACCGCGACCCAGGCATCGTCATCCGCGTGAAATGCCGTCAGCGCCTCGTTGACACCCTGATACATGGCAGCATCAAAGGCATTCAGCCGTGCTGCCCGCTCGAGAGTAATGAGCGCCACCCGGTCTTGTACTGCATATTTAACCCTGTCCGCAAACACCTGTGTCATTATCGATATCCTTCAGTGGCTGGCGTTGATTAAGCCTCATGACGCATTTTTGACGACTTCCACCAGCTGCATCTTGCCGGTCGCGCCCGATTTTATTTCAAATTGATCGGCATCAACCAGAACCGGCCTGATGCGAAAACGCAGATGGTGGTGCACTTGATTAACAATGTGCTGAGTGAGGTCGGCACGCTCAACATCACTTGCACCCGGATGAATCTCCACCAGCACCTTAACGGGCGGCTCGACCACCGCCTCATCGTGGTCTTTTTGAATGCGAATATTTCCAGTCGTTAGCGCCGACAGGCTATTGATGACGTCGCGAACGGCATTAGGAAACACATTCACGCCCTTGACCAACAACATATCGTCTACCCGACCCTTGAATTGCATGCGCACGCCTGGTCGACCACAAGCGCAGGGCGTGGTGGTGACCTTGATGATGTCTTTATCTCGCCAGCGCAGCAGCGGCCCACACTCTCGTTCCAGGCCGGTAAAGATAATCTCGCCTTCGACGCCATCTTCGATGGGCAACGGCGTCATGGTTTTCGGATCGACTATCTCAAAATAAGCATTATCCTCAGCATAAAAATGAATACCGGCATGCTCCTCGCAGGAAATACCCGTGGGACTGTGACAGCCCGTGGCGCCCATATTGTCGTAACACAAAGCACCACCAAAGCCCGCCTCAATCTCGCTGTAAATGTCTTTGATGCTGCCCCCCGGCTCACCGGTGACCACCACTTTTTGAATGCCCAGAGTACGGGGGTCAATCCCGGATTTTTCCAGCATGGTTCTGGCCATATGCCGGGCAAAAGACACGGTGGTGCGCATCATTTTCGGCTTCACCTCATTGGCAATTTGCGCTACGCGCTCAACGCCGCTTAAGGCGCCCACGGGAACCACGCAGGCACCATAGGCCATCATTGAGTCAATGGCAGGCATCCCCGCAATCCACATGCTGATGACACTGGCATGCAACACCACGTCGCCCGGATCGATACCCATGCGCACCATTCCTCGCGCACAGTTTTCGGCTGCCAATTCACGATCAAGGCGAGTAAAGCCGCTGAAGGTTGGTGAGCCGGTGGTACCCGATGAGGCTGAGATACGATTAACCAGGCGGGGATCGCAGGTAATATGCAGGCCGAAGGGATGGCCCAACTCAGCTTTAGAGCGCTCCTGACTGATGCGCTCTTCATCTTTATCGAAGAATGGGTAGTGCTGATAGTCATCCAAAGACTTCAGCTGGTAGGGGTTCACGCCCGCCGCATCGAACTTGGTCTTGTAGTAAGGCGATTGTTCATAAACCCGCACCACTAATTTTTTGAGCTTGTGTAACTGCAGCTCCCGGAGACTGGTCCGATCTAACAACTCCATCGCAGGATTAAACAACTTAACCGACACTGCATCTCCCCTTGAACCTTAGCTTCAATTGCCCCTAAGATACCCCATGCATCTGATCTTGCCTATCACTCGAAACCTCGTCAGTATCTTCTCGCTCCTCTGGGTCTTGACGAACCTGACCTTCTGGGTCCTGATACTGATACCTATCTCAGTACTGAGATGGCTCATACCCATTCCTTTCGTGTCTCGAGTTTGTTTCGTCGTCGTGGATTTCGTCTATCGAATGGCTGTACGCACAGACAGTTTTTGGATGCGAGACGTGATCGGCATTGAGTTTTTGGTGGATGGCGAGCCAAATCGATATTCCTCACCAATTGTGATCTGTAATCATCAATCCTGGTTCGATATCCCGATCGTGCAGGATCTGGTGACGCGTGATGGTCCGATCATCAAATTCTTGATCAAACGCGAGCTTGTCTGGGTACCCGTCATTGGCTGGATCTGCCTGGCCCTGAACTTTCCAAGACTCTATCGTGGCAAGGACAAATCACTGCAAGCGGCGGATTTTGCCAGCATTAAAGGTGCCACCCAGGACCACGGGACAGAGCCTGGTGCATTGCTGGTATTCCCCGAAGGCACTCGGTTCACCGCAAACAAGCAGCGCCTGCAGGCATCGCCTTATGAGCGCTTATTAGTACCCAAGTCAGGCGGCATGAAAATCATCAGAGCCAGCGCAGATCCGGCGACCCATGTGATGGACATCACCATTGACTATGGCGTGGAGCCGGTCAATATTTGGCGCTGCCTACATGGCCGGCCAAAACAAATCGCCATTAAAATTCGCTATTACCCTCTGGCTGATATCGATGACATCCAGGCCTGGCTGAATGAGCGCTGGCAAGAAAAGTCTGTTTTTCTCGCGGCTTCGCATTAAATTAACATGAATCACTCAGCCACCCCTCAACGCTGACCCACCTCGTAGTTAATCGAGATCCACGAATCCAAATACTGTGGATTGAGCTTTTTTACCGATGCCAGCATGTCCTGTCGATACGTCGTTTCTATCGGCGCACCACGACCAGGCCAGATTTTGAATTTGATCCGGACGAAGCGCTTGCCAGAGGCGGTGGTCCGCATTTCCTCCTGTTCCACTGCGCCAAGGAAAATTCCCGGAAACTGCTCCAGTAACCCGCGGGTGTGCTCCTGTATCTTGCGCAGCATCTGTTCACGAATTCTCTCATCAGGGTCCAGATTGATATCCACCAGGCAAAAGACATATCCACGCGGGTAATTAATCATGCTGGTCAAGGTCCTGTTCGGGATAAACACCTCGGCACCCATGGCATTCTGTAATACTGTAAAACGCATCCCGATAGACTTTACAATCCCGGTTTGACCGCTGATCTCAACCATATCATCCACATGCACCAGGTCTGAAAGGATGACCGTCAACCCGGTGATGAAGTCCTGGACGATACTCTGGCTGCCAAATGCCACTGCCAGGCCGATGACCGAAGCACTGGCCAGATAGGCCGTCAGGGATATACCAAACTCTGACAACAACATGCCGAAGGCACCAAAATAGACCCCAAAAATCGTCACACCAGAAATTAGCTGAATAATCGTCCGCGCCTTAGTAAAGGATTTCAGCTCGATCCGCCGTCCCAGCGCCAACGTTAGATTACGAATCACTATTGCTACCAGGTGTGCCACGACAGAGACACCCAGCACCAAAAACACCCGAGTCAGAGCATTCTGCTCCGCAAACATTTCAGTCACATAGTTCATCGATTATCTCTTCTAATAATGACGCCAGACTTAAATTAGCGCCCATTGCAGTATTCACCTACATCATTGAATGGCAGCTGCGGATAACACTATTCCATTGCAGCAGTTATCGCGATATCACCATCGTCTAACCTTACTGCAGCAACGCTGCGGTAGCGCTCAACATCTTCCGGTCGATCCACGTCCCAGAGCATTGGTAATAGGTCCCAATAGGCAAACTGCGAATTGAAATGCCGAGCCGTCCCAGCACAAACCGACGCCGTGCCCCATGCCAGGTTTTGAAACACGGCCGGGGCCGGCTCGGATAAACCAATCAATCCATAGCCACCATCTTCGGCTGGCCCGAGTACTGCATCAGCGCTTTGCAAGCTCAAAAATGCGCGCCGCAGATAATCGGCGTCCAGGTTCACGCAGTCGGTGCCTATTAAAATCGCTGACTCAACACCGGGCTCACTCAAGGCCATAGTCAGTGCATGACTCATCCGCTCACCCAGGTTCACCCCCTCCTGTTGGCGACAGTCTAGGCCACTGTGGGTAAAAAACTCATGGGTCATATCAGGCGCACACCAAAGTTGAATCGGCGCCAGCATGGCCGCCTGACAGCAAGCCATAAGCCGACTCGCCAACTCTCGATGCAAGCTCGTCGCCGCCACGGCACCCAGCGCGGGAATCAGTCGGGTCTTGACGTTGCCCACCACTGGCGCCTTGCAGAATATCAGGAGCCTTGAGCCCGGAAACAGAAACTCAGTCATGCTGTTTGCCTTCGATATCGCGCCCAGGATAGTAAAGCTTAACCAGCCTCTGCGGTGAGGCGCCAAAAAAATAGCGCCACCGCAATGACCACATAAATAATACGGTGGTGATAAAACCCTGGGTCCGCCAGCGCCGGCTGGACGTGAGCAAGGGGCCGCGAACACAACAGGGGGCCTGCTGCCGGCGCACGCGCCGAGAAATTTCAATGTCTTCCATCAACGGCACATCCGCAAAACCGCCTAACCGGACAAACAGATCGCGGCGAATAAACAATCCCTGATCACCGGTACAGATACCCGTCAGACGAGAACGCCAATTCATCAGCCAGGCCAGCAGACGATAACGCCACTGCGAGCTATCAAAACTGATATTAAAACGGCCCCACTGCGCACCGCTTGACCAAGCACCGTCTAGCTGGGTCAGAAAATCCACAGGTACCACCGAATCGGCGTGCAGGAAAAATAACAGATCGTGCCTCGCAACCGCGGCGCCCGCGTTCTGCTGTCGGGCCCGCCCCGGCGCGCTGCTAATAAGCTGATCGACATGTGATCGAGCGAGCGCCAAGGTGTCATCAGTGCTGCCACCGTCAACCATAATTATTTCAAGCCTGCTACGGGGCCAATCAGTGATGGCGTCCGCCAAGCTGCTCAACAACACCGGTAAACCCAGCGCTTCATTCAAGACGGGTATTACAATCGAAATGGAAACCGGCGAGGCGGCACGCTGGCTCAACGTCATGAGTCTAACCCAGGTGCCAGGTTAAGGGGCATGCGACCCATGTCGGCCCTCTTACTCCACGCCAGCCAAGGCACCACCGCAACTACTGCCCTGGCCTGCGGTACAGCCATAGCAGTGCTCGCCCACAGAGATGGGCGCGCCATTCCAGTTGGTATCTAACAGTTCGCGCAGGTGCGGCTTGATCTTGTCGGTACCAATCAAGGGTAACTCAAGCATCTGGTTGAAATCACAATCATAAACAAAGCCCTGATAGTCGACGCTGATCAAGGATCGGCACATCACTGTGGCAAGATTGCCGACTTCAAAGGCGTCGCGCAGCAGGGTCATGTAGCCGGTGTACTGGTTCTTGGCCAAGAGTCGCGCACCATAGCGACTGATCGGCATATTGGCTAGAGCAAACAATTGATTGAATTCAATCCCATGATCCTGGCGCAATTCGCGCTTGTAATCATTTTCGAGCGTCTGTTGGTCCGGCGGCAAAATGGGGTCATCTGGGTTATACACGAGGTTCAACTCAAGGTTTGATCCCGGCGCACCATAACCAACGAGATTCAGTTTCAGAAGTCCGGCAATACTGTCGGCGTAAACGCCCTTACCACGCTGACGATCAACATTCTGTTCCTGGTAGCAGGGCATGGACGCGACGACGACAATGTTATTGTCAGCAAAAAATTGTGGCAGATCCTCATAACCTGGCTCCATTAGAATAGTGGGATTACAACGATTCATCACAGTCACACCCAAGGCTCGCGCCGCGGTGACCAGATATTTAAAATGGGGGTTCATCTCCGGTGAGCCACCAGTCATATCCAGAGTCTGGATTTTCTGTTGCGCGAGAAACTTCAGGACTATTTCAATCGTCTCCATGTCCATCAATTCAGTTCGGGTTGGCCCGGCATTAACATGGCAATGGGTACAACTCAAATTGCACAAGTAACCTAAATTAACCTGCAGGGTCGTCAACTCATCGCGCTTGATGGCCGGAAAATCCGTGTCTAGCAGTAAAGGTCGCGTATCAAGCATCAGCGTTCACTCCTTATTTTGGCATGATCGATTTTAGTACAACGGTCCTGAACTACGATAATCCCTGCCGCAGTCAGCTGCTCAGCGGCCAAAGCATTTTCGATACCCAACTGCATCCAGAACACCGACACTTTGATGTCGATCGCCGGTTGCACATAAGGCATGACGTTCTCACTACGCTGAAACAAATCTACCATGTCTACCGGGACGGGGATCGAAGCCAGGTCTGGATAGCAGGTCAGACCCATGATCGACCGATGATTAGGGTTGACCGGAATGACCACATAAAAATCTGATAGATAACGGGCCACTTCATAACTGGCGCGAGCGGGGTTATCAGACATACCGACGACGGCAATCGTCCGGGTCGAGGCGAAAATCTCTGGTAGATCATGCATGCAGAAGACCTGAGTGAGTAGCAGGTCAGATATTATCAGTTGTGGGATACGAGCTACACAAAACCACCAGAAAAATCTGTTATCATGCGGCCCACGCCCCGGTAGCTCAGTGGATAGAGCATCCGCCTCCTAAGCGGAGGGTCGCT
>JABBAY010000158.1 GCA_018607725.1 K189A clade bacterium | reverse complement strand
GAGACCAAAATGTGGCGGCCGACTTTCGCCCCCATTTAGCCATTAACCAATAGCCATTAACCACTAGCCGCAGCGCGGCAGATCCATCAGACTAGCCCCAGGTTCGAGGCGAAAAATTTGACAGGGCGCGCTTTCACTGCCCATTTGAGCTCATCACAAGCGTCATCATTGACCCAAGGAGTTTCCATGATTGGTGGCATTATTCTGGCAGCAGGCAGCAGCAGACGCTTTGGTGACGACAAGCGCAAACAAACCTTATCTTCGGGGCAAAGCGTTCTCGAAGAATCCATTCATAAAGCAGCCAGCGTTCTCGACAAGGTACTGGTGGTCTTGCGCTTCGGCGACCGCGAGTTCGCCCAGCAGTTAAACAATCGCATCGACAATGATCAGGTTGAATACTATATGGCGCCAGACTCTGCCAAGGGTATGGCTCACAGCCTGGCGAACGCTATTCACAAGGTGCACGACTGGCAGGGCGCGATGGTCTTTCTGGGCGACATGCCCTTTGTGCAGGCCGAAACTATCGAGTCAGTGCTTGGCGCCTACGAGTTCCACAAGGCAAGCCAGCCCATCGTTGTGCCCTGTAAAAATGGTGAACTGGGGCATCCGGTCCTGTTTGATGCCGCCTACTTCGATGAGATCGAAGCCCTCACCGGTGACCGTGGTGCCCGTCCAGTGATCGATGCGCATCTCGACAAAGTCCACAAAATCAATCTTCAGGACCCAGGCGTATTGCGTGATATTGATACGCCGGCAGACCTGCAGCCTTAACCGTAGCGTTGGTCTTTTAGCGACACCTTTTAGCGATACTTTTTCGCAACATTTTTAGTGGCTCTTTTAAAAAAGATCTGCCGCTAGTCTTTGCCAAGAGGCACTGGCGGCCCCGGCCAATCAGGATTCGCCGAGTCGGCTCGCCCAGTCCAGCTTGCTCCGACAAACGCCATAGAAGTTATGTCCCGGTGGGTGAATCAGCTTGAGCTTCTCTTGCTTCTTGCGCACCAGCAGCGACTCACCCGGCTCTATCTCGAACTCGAGCTGAGAATCAAAACTGATCTTGGCATTGGTGCCAATATGGGAACCCACTACGATCTTGATTTCAGCGCCGCCGGGAATCACCAATGGCCGACTGTTAAGCGAATGGGGAAACATCGGCACCAGTACAATGGCATTCAGGCTGGGATGCATAATCGGCCCCCCTGCGGACAAGGAATAGGCCGTGGAACCGGTGGGCGACGAAATAATCAGGCCATCGGAGTGCTGGTTATAGACAAAAGCGCCGTCTACGTACAAATCAAATTCCAACATTCGTGGCATCTGTGCCGAATGAATCAATACCTCATTCAGCGCACAGGGCACTTCTTTATTGCCGTTGATGCTGACTTCACCTTCCAGCAGAAAGTGCTCCTCCACCGTGTAGTCACCAGCCAGTACCTGGCTGAGTTTCACATCAATATCATCGGGAGATATATCCGCCAGGAATCCCAGCCGCCCTCGATTAACCCCAAGAATTGGCACCCCACGGGGCGCAAAGGTGCGCGCCGCACCGAGGATATTGCCATCACCGCCCACGGCGATCACCAGGTCACAAAGACCCGCCATCTCATCTTGGCTATAATAAGGCCCCAACTGATCACCGAGCAGCGCATGAGCGGTATCTTCCATGACTATCTCAATATCACGGGCGCGCAGCAAGCGCTGAACTCGGCGCAATGAGTCCAGCACCAGCTCGCTGCCACTTCTGGCTACCAGCCCCACCCGTTTGAATTTAATCATCACATGTCACCCATCGTTAACGCACAATCCGAGCTAGCAGGCACTGCTTGCCGACTATAAGCCGCTTTATACAGGTTATTGACCCCGCTCGCGAGTGACTCGCCAGCATTCTAACCTGTGCCTGGCGAACAACTGAACATAAACTGACGCTCAAACAGATAGGTTTATTGGCCTGCCGAAGCGCCAAGGTCTTGCAAATCTCACCGCAACCCTCATCATTAGGCTTACAACCGTGTACCTGAGCTTAATTCCTTAACAATAGAATCAGCCCAACGGGGTCGCGTTGACAGGTAAAAGACAGACAGGAGGCAGGCACCATGAATTCATCGATTCAGCAGCGCTATCACGAAGAGCTGGCACAAGAGAGTAATATCAAGGAAATCGCCAACGCCGGCTCTCTCTGGCAGGCCATTCGCGCCGAGGTCAAAGCCCGAGCCGAATTTGAACCCATCATGGCCACCTTTTTTCAGACGACCGTACTCAACCACGACACCCTGCAAGGCTGCCTGAGCTTTCTGCTTGCTACCAAGCTCGACAGCAGCGTGGTGTCTAGCATGGCGATTCGCGAGATTATTGAAGAGGCCTTTAACTCAGAGCCCTCGATCATCCATGCCGCTGAAATCGACATTAAGGCCACCCGTGATCGCGACCCCGCCTGCAACAGCTATTCTACGCCCTTGTTGTTTTATAAAGGCTTTCAGGCCCTACAGGTTTACCGCATCGCCCACTGGCTGTGGGGCCAAAAGCGACATTCACTGGCGTTCTTCCTGCAAAACCAGTTAAGCAGCATCTTCACCGTCGATATCCACCCCGCCGCCAAGATCGGCTGTGGCGTCATGTTTGACCATGCCACCGGCTTGGTGATCGGCGAAACCGCCGTCGTCGAAGACGATGTTTCCATTCTCCATGGCGTCACCCTCGGCGGCTCAGGCAAAGACTCAGGGGATCGGCATCCAAAAGTTCGCCGCGGTGTCTTGATCGGCGCGAACGCGTCGATTATCGGTAATATTGAGATCGGCGAAGGCGCCAAGGTCGGTGCCGGCAGCGTCGTGATGAAAGACGTACCACCCCACGTCACCGTCGCCGGTGTACCCGCCGTGATCGTCGGCACACCCCACTGCGATAACCCCGCCTTCGACATGGAACAAGACTT
>JABBAY010000198.1 GCA_018607725.1 K189A clade bacterium | reverse complement strand
TTCATGTTCATGTTCATAGTGGTTCCTTGATGCCCGCCATAGGCGCGTCGTTAGCGTCATCGAAAACTGCGGTGACGGTGGCCTCGAATCGGCCACGGTGAACGCGCGCATTGACCTGTTGGCCGGGCGTTAGCGTCAAGGCGTCTCGAACTATGACAGTTGGCATATCTGGCGCTGAGACGATGGCATAGCCTCGCTGTAGTGTCGCCAGAGGGCTGACGGTGTTGAGTTGCTCGGCGCTGCGGGTCAGTTGCCGGCGACTGGCATCAAGCATGTCGCGCATTTGTCGCACTAGACCTTGCTGCAGATAATTCAGTTGGCGTTGCTGCGCGTCGATCAACTGACCTGGATCTTGAACCCCCGCCGCCGCCAGATTCAAGCGTGCTCGCGCACGCTCGGTTTGACGTTGAATGGCACGCAGCAGTCGGGCTTGCATGTCGGGTATACGAAATTGGCCGAGGTAATGGCGGAACCCGCCACGCAGGCGTAGCTCGAGATCATCCAGACGCTGGTGAAAATCCTGGAGGCGCTGTCCGGGGTGGCGCATGCGGTTGCCCAGGTGCTGCAAATGCCGGCGCTGTTGACTGATCTCGGTATTGGCCAGGCTCACTATGCGTCGCTCATAACGTAAAAACGTCTGCAGCCATTCGCCAGCATCAGGGCTGATCAACTCGGCCGCGGCAGATGGCGTGGGTGCACGCAGGTCGGCGACGAAATCGGCAATCGAGACGTCCGTTTCGTGACCCACGGCACACACCACCGGCAGGCGACTATTGAATATCGCTCGAGCAACGGGTTCCGTATTAAAGCTCCACAAATCCTCCAGCGAGCCACCACCTCGAGTCAGCAGAATCACGTCAAATGGGTTGTCGGTATAGGTATTGGCCGCGCTCAGGGCCCTGACTATCTGCTGGGGTGATTCCTCGCCCTGCACGGCCACGGGCAAAATGGTGATGTGAATCGCCGGAAAGCGCCGGCGCATGACCTGCAAGACATCCCGAATCGCAGCTCCGGTAGGTGACGTAATAATGGCCAAATGCTGGGGCATGGCGGGGATAGGCTGCTTGCGCGCTGCGTCAAATAAGCCTTCCGCCTGAAGCTGGCCTTTAAGCTTGTCGAATGCCCGTCGCAGGGCACCGTCGCCTGCCTCCTCAACAAATTCAGCGATCAATTGATATTCGCCGCGACCCTCGTACAGGCTGATTTTGCCGCGCACGATCACCTGCTGACCATCTTTGGGGGTAAAGCGAATCGACTGGTTACGATTACGAAACATGGCGCAGCGAATCTGAGCCCCACTGTCCTTCAGGGTAAAGTACCAGTGGCCAGAGGATGGGCGGGCGAAATTAGAAATTTCACCAGAGACGAAGACCATGGAAAACTCGCCTTCCAGCAAACGTCTGGCAGCGTGATTGAGGTCGGCAACAGAAAGAATTTCGCGGTTTGATTGTGGTATTAATGACATACGTTCATGATGCCTGTTTTACTCGCATCTGCAAGACCTATCTGTATAATACGCGCCTTTGGAGTGGCCTGAATTCAATGACTACGACCGAAGTACCCCCTGTTGTAACTTCTGCTGGAACCACCGCTGTAAGCATTGATCTTACCGGGCATAATATTCATGCGGAAAAAATTCTGATCCTGGATTTTGGTTCTCAATACACCCAACTGATCGCCCGTCGGGTTCGAGAAGTGGGCGTTTATTGCGAAATACGGGCCTTCAACCTCGATGAGGCGACGGTTCGAGAATTCAATCCCCGAGGCATTATTCTTTCCGGTGGACCGGAATCTGTGACCCAAGACCATACCTTGCGAGCGCCAGAGTATCTGTTCAATCTCGGAGTCCCCGTGCTCGGCATCTGCTATGGCATGCAAACCATGGCGTTACAGCTGGGCGGCCGGGTCGAGTCCTCGTCAAAACGTGAATTTGGCTATGCCCGGGTTGAGCTCAACAGTCCCTCGGACTTACTACAAGATATCTATGACGAACTCGATGCAGGTAAAACCTATCTGGATGTGTGGATGAGTCATGGCGACAAAGTGGCCGAGCTACCACCGGGCTTTGAAGGTGTCGCCAGTACCAGCACCACCGAGTTTGCGGCCATGGCCGACGATACCCGCCACTTCTATGGCCTACAGTTTCATCCCGAGGTGAATCATACGCTTCAGGGTGTCGCCATCATGACTCGGTTTATCAAAACTATTTGTGGCTGTCAGGGCCTTTGGACACCGGCGAATATCGTCGAAGACATCATTGCTGATGTGCGCCTCAGAGTCGGTGACCGCAAGGTTATTCTAGGCTTGTCTGGCGGGGTTGATTCCTCAGTGGTTGCGGCCCTGTTATCCCGAGCCATTGGCGATCAGCTGACCTGTGTGTTTGTTGATAACGGCCTGTTGCGTAACGAAGAGGGCGAGCAGGTGATGAACATGCTTGGTCAGGGATCAGAGAATGTGTTCAAGCTGAACATCATCAAGGTCGATGCTGCTGACCTGTTCCTGGGTAAACTGGCCGGTGTCGCCGACCCAGAACAAAAGCGCAAAATTATCGGTAACACATTTATTGAAGTTTTTGATGCGCAAGCCAAGGCTATTGAAGACGTTGATTTTCTGGCTCAGGGAACCATTTACCCTGACGTCATCGAATCAGCCGGCAATAAAGACGGCAAGGCCCACGTGATCAAATCTCACCATAACGTTGGTGGCTTACCGGATTATATGCAATTGGCCTTGATCGAGCCCCTGCGCGAACTGTTCAAAGATGAAGTGCGTAAAATTGGTCTCGAACTAGGCCTGACGAAAGAGATGGTGTTCCGTCATCCGTTTCCAGGCCCCGGCCTCGGCGTCAGAATTCTCGGCCCAGTGTCAAAACCCTTCGCCGATCTGTTGCGGGAAGCGGATGCCATCTTCATCGAAGAATTGCGTGCCGCAAACCTCTATGAAAAAGTCAGCCAAGC
>JABBAY010000044.1 GCA_018607725.1 K189A clade bacterium | reverse complement strand
TCTTGAACCGCTATCTTGAACCGCTATCTTGAACCGCGCTAATTTAGCTAAGCCGCCAATCCAGCATATTCCTTCTCAAGCTTCTTTAGCTGTTTCTTTGACACGCCGCCCAGAACCTCAATGGCATGGCGCAAGCGCGCACGACTCATATCAGGTCCAATCAACGCCATCGAATCAAACAATGGCGGAGACACGGGCTTGCCAGAGATGGCGACAAACACCGGCCCCAGCACATCTCGAATTTTCATTGTTAGCGCCTCAGCCAGATCAACAAACAATTGATTCAAGGTATCGTGCTGCCAGTCGTTCAGCGCTTCGGCCCGCCAGACGGCGAACTGCAGGACCCGTTTAATCTCGTCCAACGACTGGTGTTTGGTATTGAACGCCGACTCGTCATAAGCCGGCAGACCATCCACTAAAAATGCCGCCATGGGTCCGACATCGGAAAACACATCGACCCGTTCTTTGATCAATGGAATTACCTTCAGCAGGTTCTGCCGATTGTAGGCCCACTCGATGATCTTGTCGGCGAAGGCCTCGTCACTAAGATTTTCTCGCAGCCAGCGGCCGTTAAGCCACTTGAGCTTGGCAATATCGAACACTGGTGCACCCAGTGAAATACGGCTGAGATCAAACTGCTTGATCATCTCATCCAAGGAAAATTTCTCTTCGCCGTCGGGCATGCTCCAACCGAGCATACCCAAATAGTTGATCACGGCCTCCGGCAGGAATCCCATGCGCTCATAAAAACCAATACTGGTGGGGTTCTTACGTTTGCTCAACTTACTCTTGTCAGGATTGCGCAATAACGGCATATGAATAATTTCTGGCATCTCCCAGCCAAAATATTCATACAACAGCACATGTTTGGGCGCCGAGTTAATCCACTCTTCACCTCGAATAATATGCGTGATCTCCATCAAATGGTCATCAACCACCACGGCCAGATGATAGGTCGGGTTGCCATCGGTCTTCATCAAGACCTGCATATCGATCTGTGCCCAGTCGATCTCAATCTCACCTCGTAGTCGATCGTTGACAATACAGGTACCTGTGGCCGGCACCTTCATGCGCACGACATGAGCCTCATTGGGCAGGCGCGTGGCCACCTCGGCCGCCGGCAGGTGCATGCAATGACCATCGTAACGGGCTGTTTCGCCCCGCTGCATCTGTTCACGACGCATTTCGTCCAGCCGCTCGGAGGTACAAAAACAGGGAAAGGCATGTCCGGCATCAATCAGTGTCTGGGCGTAACCCCCATAGATCGCCTTGCGTTCGCTCTGCCGATAGGGTCCATAGGGCCCGCCTTTGTCTGGACCTTCGTCCCAGTCCAGACCCAGCCAGCGCAGGGAGTCGAGGATCTTCGCTTCCGATTCAGGGGTGCTGCGGGCCACATCCGTATCTTCTATGCGCAGCACAAACTGGCCCCCATGCTGGCGCGCGAAGCATAAGCTGAATAACGCCATATAGGCGGTGCCCACATGGGGATCACCAGTGGGTGACGGCGCGACTCGGGTTCTGACTTTTCTGGCTTCCATAACGACTTTTCCCTGACTAAGCTTCCCGGCTGGCACTAAAAACCAGATCACGAGCGAATACATGCAAACGGCCACAGATGTTACACTATTCACCGACGAAGATTAATTGTGATTCTGACATGCTTGATAGGTCTCTAATCGATCCCAATCCCATGGGGCGTAATACACTGAATAAATCTACTGCAAACCCAGGCACACCTGCACCTCTGGATCGCACCCTGGATCGCACCCTGGATCGCACCCTGAGCTTGGCGCCCATGATGGGCTGCACCGACCGCCACTGTCGGTACCTGTTTCGGTTGCTGTCCCCCAACACTCTGATGTACTCAGAAATGCTGGTCACAGGCGCCTTGCTCTATGGTAAGGCCGAACACTTTCTCCGCCATGGTGGCGACGAGCCCTGCGCCCTGCAACTGGGCGGCAATGATCCCCATGATCTGGCGGCTTGCGCCCGCATGGTGGAAGATGCCGGTTATCAAGAGGTCAACCTGAATGTGGGTTGTCCCAGCGATCGCGTTCAGTCTGGTGGCATCGGCGCTTGCCTCATCGCTAAACCGGCCCTGGTCGCCGAATGTGTTGCCGCCATGCAAGCTGAAGTCAAGATTCCCGTGACGGTCAAAACCCGCATCGGCCTCAATGACCAAGATGACTATGAGCACTTTCACCATTTTATCGAGACGGTTCGTGAAGCCGGCTGCCGAGTATTCATCATCCATGCCCGCAAGGCTATTCTCGGCGGCTTATCACCCAAAGATAATCGCGAAATTCCACCACTGAAATACGACTACGTCTATCGTATCAAGGCCGACTTTCCAGACTGCCAGTTTATTCTCAATGGTGGCATCAATGATACCGCCAGCGCCTTAGCGGTTTTGCCGAAGGTCGACGGTTTGATGCTTGGGCGTGCGCCCTACTCCAACCCTTACCTGCTTGCAGAACTTGAATGGGCGCTGTACCAGCACACTTCAATGGACAGGCTCGCAGCACTGGCAGACTATACGGACTACATGGTGCGAAATATTGAGGCCGGCGAGCCCCTGAAACATATGGTCAGGCATCTAATGGGCTTGTTCACAGGCATTCGCGGCGCCCGCAGTTTCCGCCGCTATCTCGGTGCACACATGTTTGAAACGGGCAGTGGCACTGAAGTCGTAGAGCAGGCACTCGCGGAAGCCGGGCTCTGTCACCATGCCGAAGCAGCAGAAACCTTTGTTGCGCAACAGGCTCGACAACAGCAACAGCCATACCAATAGGGATACCCTCACCCATGCTCGAAAAAATTAAACGCTTTTTTGATGAAAAACTGTTGCCTTCAAACGGCGATGGCGACAGCGACGATAATGCCCGATCGCTGCAGTTCGCCATGGCGGCCTTGTTACTCGAGTTGGCTCGAGCCGACTTTGACGCCGACGATCAGGAGCGTGACCTGATCATGAGCCTGCT
>JABBAY010000245.1 GCA_018607725.1 K189A clade bacterium | reverse complement strand
GATCCAGCCGAAAGGGGTGGTCAGAGCCCATGGGAAAGACATCCATGATCGCGCCACGTACCGCAAACTCGCCATGCTCATAGACCGTCTCAACGCATCGATAGGCGGCCGACTCGAGCTGGCGGCGCATATGCTTGATGTCGAACTTCTGGCCGACATCAAGCACCAGACTGCTACCCAAAGAAAAGGCTTGTGGGGCGATCTTGTGCATGAGGGTGGTCGCCGGGACCACCAGGGCGCCGGTGGTCATGTCCGGCAGCTGGTTAAGTATTCTCAGGCGCTCAGAAATGATGTCCTGGTGGGGTGAAAAGTTGTCATACACCAGGGTTTCCCAGTCGGGAAATAGCTGCACCAGGTTCTGCGATTCTGCACCTGCAGCGGCGAGAAAGAAGTTTAGTTCGTGATAGATGCGCTCGGCAGACTGCATATCTGCCGCAACCACCAGGCAAAATTGCTGTTCCTGGGCGATCGCCTCGGCAATGAGCAAAGAAGAAGCACTGCCTGGCAGGTTGCTCCAGTGACGCCGCTCCCCGGATTGTCTGGGAATCTTCAACGGACCGGTAAGCGGGCTTGTCATAGTCAATAGCTGTGTCATTTGGGCGGGGGTGAAGGTTACTATTTGCTAATCGTAAAGCAAAGAGCCGGGGCGTAAATGCGCTATCTAATCCTATTGTTACTGTTGGTCAGCCTGTTTCTGACAGGCTTCGCCAGCGGTTGGTGGCTGCGAGACAAGCAATCCGTCACGGCGAGTCAGGATCAAGAGCGTGGACCGATAGTGCCTAATTTGAGTGTGGCAACCCGCTCTGAGATCCATGGAGCTGAGCCGGCAGTGTCTAGCACAGTCGCCCTGCAGGCCATCAAGCGCCTGGCTATGCAGGCGCAGGGCCCCGCCTATCTGGCCTATCTCGAAGATTTTGGCGATGATTACCAGGTGTTGCGGATCCTGGCAGCGCTGGCGCGGGAGGAGGGTGTCTATCAATTGGCTATCGACTACTTGCTGCGTGCCGCGCTGGTAGTGACAACCGAAATTCAGCAGCAAAGCCTGGAAGCCGAGCTTGCTAGCGTCACGGACATTTATGCGCGCTCCCTGGTTGGTCTTCAGCGCTACGCAGATCTAGATCGGATCTATGAAAATATTACCTTTGCAATGCCAGAGCTGAGTGATTACTTCATGGCCCTGGGCTTATTGCGAATCCAGACCGGCAACCCGCAGGCGGCGCTCTCGGCGCTCGCCCAGATTCAGAACCATACGCGTCTGGGTGCCCAGTCTCGTCAGCTGATGGCTGGCATAGACGCCAGTCGGGTTGACGAGCCGGCTGTTCTAGAAACGCTGCCTTTGGCGCTGAACCGTGGTCAGCTGCTGGTCAAGGCATTGTTGGATAACCGCGAACCCGTCACTCTGATGATCGATACGGGGGCCGCCATGACAATTCTGACCCCTCAGTTGCTGACCCGCTTGGGTTATGATCTTGCCGGCCGGCAAGCCTATTTTGCAACGGCTAATGGCGTAGTGCAGGCGCCCGTGGTGGCTGTCAATCGGTTGGCTCTGGGGCAGGCTGGCATCAACCAGTTGTCTGTCGGTGTGCTGGGTTTGCCGGTGGCTGAGGGCATTGACGGACTGCTCGGCATGAATTTTTTGCGCCATTATCAATTTCAGATAGACCAGGATCGGGGACTGCTGGTTTTAGATCACCTGCGTCAGGCTCGCTAGATCGCCTTGCGTTGGATGGTTTCCCCGGGTTTTTCCCAATTCGCGAATTCTAAGATTGCGTTGAGGGCGTCAAAATCTGATAATGCGCGCCGACGAATTTAAGATTACGTAGAGGAATTGCTTGTGGCACGACCTGGTCTCGAAGGCGTTTTTGCCGACTGGAAAGAACGTGAAGCTTTGGCAGAAGCCATGATCCCTATGATCGGGGGCTTATATCGACGTAATGTGGTGATCTATATTCATGGCTTACCTTTGTATAATCAGTCAGTTATTGAACTGATGAAGGCACACCGCTTCGTTCGCCAGATGGAAAATAATGAGGTGTCGGAATTTGAGACTTATCCGATCCTTGAAACGTTGTGTGCCCTCGATCTCGGCCCGGCCCATATCGATATCGGTAAGCTGACGTCGCAGTTCATGAGCGACGATGGCGGCCTTTCCTCAGAAGCTTATGTTACGCGCGCCTGCGTCGACATCATTGGTCGAACGGACACCATCACCCATGAGCCAATGGATGTGGTGATCTATGGCTTTGGTCGAATTGGCCGGCTTGCGACTCGCTTGTTGATTGAAAAAACCGGTGGGGGCCAAAATTTGGTGCCAAGAGCGGTGGTTCTGCGGCCGCCGAAGGATCCTATCCTCGATCTGAATCGACGTGCCAGCCTGCTGCGCCGTGACTCTATTCATGGCGGCTTCAAAGGCACCATTCGGGTGGACGAGGAAAACCATGTCTTAGTTTGTAACGGCAATGTGATTCACTTTATCTATGCCGCTGATCCGTCGTCGATTGATTACACCCAATACGGCATTAAGAATGCGTTGGTGATCGACAGTTCTGGCGTTTGGCGCGATGAAGCGGGCCTGTCACAACACCTGAAAAGTCCCGGTGTAGCCAAGGTGTTGTTGACCACGGCAGGTAAGGGCAGCATCAAAAATATTGTCGCGGGGGTGAATTCAGACATGATCGGTGTGGATGAAAAGATCATCGCAGCGGCCTCCTGTACCACCAATGCCATCGTGCCAGTGCTGAAATGTATCCAAGAACAGTTTGGTATTGAGCACGGGCACATGGAGACGGTCCATGCGTACACGGATGACCAAAACCTGCACGACAATATTCATTCCAAGGAGCGCCGCGGTCGCAGTGCACCACTGAATATGGTGCTGACAGAGTCAAATGCCACCAGCGCAGTGGGTAAGTTGCTGCCTGAGCTGGCCGGTAAGCTCACTGGTAATTCCATTCGAGTGCCGGTGCCTAACGTGTCCATGGCCATTTTGAACCTGT